>JAABSQ010000283.1 GCA_011390315.1 Desulfobacteraceae bacterium | reverse complement strand
CTTCGGACACTATGCAATGCTGGATGGGATTTATTTGGACGTCCATTCGATCATCCCCCAGTGGACCGGAAAGTTTTATCTCAATATTATCATTACTAGAATGCCGACGAATGAAAAAATTAAACAGTTCATCGACCCTGCCAAAGATATCGAGCATGAGGTGAATCATTTGAAATGGTTGATCGAGCACATCGATGAAAACCCGGACTATATTGAAAACTCAATGAACTACAACGTAGGTTCCTGTAAGCTCCGCGATCTGGATAAAAGCATCGAGTTCGAGGTGAAAAAAATTTTTGTGATGGAAATTCCAAACCTGATTTCGGACTTCGCTATGGGACAAAACGAGATGTTTTCTTATGACCGGGGAACCGTCACCAAGGTTGCTATTGCCAAGGAGGATGACTTCTTACGATACCAAGTGGGTTATTACCTGGCTGAATTACACGACCGGTATATTAAAAGGTTTCCGGAAAATGAGGACCAAATTACGAATAAATTCAAAAGGGAGGTCAATAAACAAGGGGAAAGGATATTTGGTGAAAACTGTTTAATGCTGTTACTGTTATCCATGATGGAATTTCATTCTGTTTTGGAGGCTGAAGGGATCAGGTATGAAATTGGAGATATTTGATCTTACGGCAACGCCTTTCGCTTCTCAGTTGTAAATCTGGGACACAAGTATTTCCCCAGTGCCGGTATAGCTATCGGCTTGCAGTCTTGCAGATCAAATCCGGCGAATTGTTTTCATCAAAACGGCTGAGGCGGGGTTGTCCCCGGCCGAATACCAGGAACTGCTCTCCGATTTTTCTCGGGAATGCGAAAACCGCCGAATCCGGATACCTATTATTGACGAAGCCGAGGGCGCACATGTCAAAGTGAGCATATTCCAAAATGAAAAGCATTGATGAATTACAAACCGAATAAAAATTAGGAATGTACCTCCTTTTTTTCAAAAAACGACCTGTTCAATGACAAAAAAGGGTTGACATCCATAAAATCACATGGTAGCCACCAGTCCACTTTGCGTAGAAGAGAACTCATTCTCAATTAAACCCAAGCACCCCATGATCGGAAAGGAGGTTAATATGCCAAACGTCATCCAACAAATAATTAACCTCCGGCAGGTCGGTTAGCCCTTTCCCGTTTAAGGCCCGACCGGGCCGGATCACCCCTATTCGTTTGTTAACAAGGAATCCATAGACAGCTGGATTGCGTCCTGACCGGGGGCACCGCTGTCTGCTCGCTTTATTGTGTTTTATTATCAACCACATGGACACCGAACGCCCATAGCTCAGGAGGTGCATCATGTCGACTACACATAAACGCCGCCGGCAGATTCTGTTTTGAAACGATGAGCAAACGCAGACGTGGCTATCCGTCGGAAACCCATGTAAAGCGCGGCATGCAAATTGTTCACGGCGACAAGGAGCTTTGTGAAAAACTGGGCCGAAACGATCTATGCCCTTGCGGATCACGTCGCAAATTCAAAAACTGTTGCTTAAGAACCGGAAAATATGAAGGTTCCCGGCGGCATCATTACTTTTAGAGAAAAATGAAAGGAGCCGAAACATGCCAAGAGTCGAATACCCGGAAGGACACCGGCCACGACTGATAGTCGATTACGAAATCCATGTACCCAAGGAGAAATGTTTTGGAATATATCGAAAAGGCATTTCGAGCGATCGGATCCCGATTAAAAATAGGTGATATGCGGCAAGAGAACAGCCGTTTCAGAAGATTCGTCCATCGCTCGAGCAGAAGAAAGGCCTCCTTTGTTGTCGATATCGCGAAAGACAGCAAGGGAGAATTTTTCAAGATCGATACGGATGACTCCGTTGAGTTTCACATTTTGGGCGTCGATAAGCGCAATCGCCATCTGCTTTTGTTTGCCCGCGACGACCAAAACGCCAAATACCGGTTTTTATGCGGGCTGGATGAAAAAGGGTGGTTTGCGGCAGCGGTTCCGGATGCGGTTTCCAGCGTTTCGAATGCGATGGATGCATTAAAGCCTGGATCAATCAAGGATGCCCAGAAACACCTGAAGCCGAAACATAAAAACAAAAGAAAGAATACAGCTTTTCGGCGTCAGGGAGAATGGTTCTTCATTCCTGCCTCCGGCATTCAGCCGAACCCGATGCTGATTGTGAAGAATGAACCGATCCGCAGGGGCAGCGGCTCACCGCATATGGTTGAGGAAGTCTACCGATCCGGTGGCGAGACGGTGTATGTTTGCAACAGATACCCCGGCGGAATCAGTACCGCCCGGTATCAGAAGTTGATGAAGGATCATCCCCGATCAAAAGGTTGGGGCTGGCGGCTCATGCGCCGCAACATGTCCGTATACGGCAGAGGACGCGTATCGCACAGGGATCATAAAACCATTGTTTTAAGAGGATGGCACTCCATTGTTCCCAATCGCGAAGCCGATGCCTGGTTTATTGAGGAAACCCTGCAATTTTTAGATTAACCCGTTAATCACAAAATGCTGGCAGGCGTTTGCTGGATATCTGCGACGCCTGCCAGCCTCAAACTGGTATGTAGAGAGTGGGGTACAGGATAATAACTGGAGTCATTAGAAAAGGCCCGGTACCGCTGCACCACGGGGCTTAGTACTAACGCCCCGCCGGTTGCCTTCAGCTCGATCCATCCTTATCTTTCAGGGTTGAAACGGCAACCCCGATTTGTATCACGGAGGTGAATCAATCATGAAATCTTTCAGAAATCCAATCTCTATTCTGTGGATGATCGGCCTTATCGCCTTTTTTCTTGCGGGATGCGCCCCCAGTAAATCCGGACGGGTCTATTCCAGGGACCAGGCCCGGGTTCAGCACTCGGTCTACTACGGCACCGTGCTGGAGGTGGACGAGGTGCTGATCGAGGGCACCAAGACGCCGTTGGGCACCATCGCCGGCGGGGCGGCCGGCGCGGCTTTGGGCAGCACCATCGGGGGCGGCTCCGGGCGGACCGTGGCCACTGTTTTGGGCGGGATCGTGGGCGGGATCGCCGGGTCGGCCGCCGAAGAGGGGGTCACCCGAAGAGACGGCCTGGAATTGACGGTGGAGTTGGACAACGGTCAGATCATCTCCGTAGTCCAGGAGGCCGACGACCAGTTTGGCGTAGGAGACCGGGTCCGGATCGTCAAGGGACCCGGCGGATCGACCCGGGTAAGACAGTAATCCGGTTAATTCAACACCTTCAGCATCAGCGGTATGGCCACCATGGTGCCCACCATGGAGCCCAGGTTGGTGAAGACCACTACCAGCAGAATTCGGGTCACCTTGTTACGCCAGAAGCCTCGGACTGAGACGATGTCTTCGGTCAGGGTTTCGAAATCCTTGACCCGGGGTTTTCGCAGAAAGGCCTCGGTCAGCCCCGAGACCCAGCCGGCCGCAATCATCGGGTTGAGAGAGGTCAGGGGCGCGGCCAATATCGATGACACGATCGTAAGGGGATGGGCCAAAGCGATCAGGGCCCCGAGCCCGGCCAGCACCCCGTTGGCCAGAAGCCAGTAATAGGCCATCCCCTTTCCCGCCTCGGCCCCGCCCCAGACGAACCCGGCCGCAAACAGGGCCAGCACCAGCATGGGCAGCACCCACTTGAGCATCCCCGACCATTTTTTGCCGGGCGGAATCTCCTCCAAAGCGCTCAGATCGATCTCTTCATTCAGATGGGTTTTGATGCCCGGCACATGCCCGGCCCCCACCACTGCCACGATTTTATTCCCCGGGGCGGTTTTGATTTTCTGGGCCAGGTACTGGTCCCGCTCATCGATCAGGATGGTCTTGAGCACCGGCAGGGATTTGCCCACATCCGACAGGATGGCGGCCAGGATGTCTTCCTGCTTGAGCCGCTCGATCTCCTCTTCGCTGATATCCTCCACGCTGCCCAGCGACATCAGGAGCTGAAACAGGATCTTGAGCTTGTCCCAGAACCCCATGATCCGCCAGGTTCGGGAGAGGGTCACCCGAATCTCCCGGTCGGCCAGGTGGATTTCGGCGCCCACCGCCTCGCCGGTGTCCACGGCGGTGATCATCTCCTGGCCCGGCTTGACGTCCAGTTTTTTGGCGATCCGTTTCTGAAAAGAGGCCAGCAGCAGGTTGGAGAGCAGGAGAAAGGCCTTCTTCTCCTTGATCACCTTCATGATGTCCATCTCCATCCATTGGTCCTTCTGCTTGATGGATTGGAACCGTGAAGGGCAGAGCTCCACACTGACCGTATCCGGGGTTTCGGCCTCGATCACCCGTTTGACCAGATCGGTGGATTCCCGGGAAACATGGGCGGTGCCGACCAGGATAATCTCCTTGTGGCCCACCTGTATACGATCGACGTTTCCGCCATAATCGACATCGGGGTTGTCTATTGCATCCATTCTGTTATAATTCCTTGTTTAATTTTTCTATAAACACAGGTGCATAGTATATTTGCACCGCCAACGCAAGGGCTATCGGACAGATCATGACCCGAGACGACATATCGTTGAATGCCGCCGCCTATCGCATTCCCGAAGAACCCTATTACCTGCGGACCGGAAATGAAATCACCCTCTTCGAGGCCGCCTACGGGGCCCGGCTCCCGGTGATGCTCAAGGGGCCCACCGGGTGCGGCAAGACCCGGTTCGTGGAGCACATGGCCTGGCGTCTGGGCCGGCCCCTCGTCACCGTGGCCTGCCATGAGGACCTCTTCGCGTCGGACCTGATCGGCCGGTTTCTGCTCAAACGGGACGAAACGGTCTGGGAAGACGGCCCCCTGACCCGGGCGGTGCGGATGGGCGCGGTCTGTTATCTCGACGAAGTGGTGGAGGCCCGAAAGGACACCACCGTCGTGATCCACCCGCTCACCGACGACCGCCGCACCCTGGCGGTGGACAAGCGCGGCGAGGTGATTCGGGCCCATCCCGACTTCCTCCTGGTGATCTCCTACAACCCCGGGTACCAGTCGGTGTTGAAAG
>JAABSQ010000282.1 GCA_011390315.1 Desulfobacteraceae bacterium | reverse complement strand
ACCGTCGGGCTATCCGCCGGCGGAAGTCAAGTTCGGCGTCCGGAAGGACTGGCCGGAACTCGTCGGGATTCTCGACAAGGCCATTTCCACGGTGACCCGCCGGGAAATGGACGCCATTTTTCGGAAATGGGTGCCCGTGCGCTACGAACGTTACGTCGACTGGACCTATATGTGGCAATGGATCGCCGGCATCGTGATCGCCTTCGCCATTCTGCTGGGCGTTTCCTTTTGGTGGAACCGAAAATTGACCGCCGAAATCCATGAACGGAGACGGGCGGAAGAAGAACTCAAAAAAAGCCAGACGATTCTTAAAAAGGCGGAAGAACTGTCCGATATCGGCGGCTATGAGTACGATATTCCATCGGGGCGCCTGGTGCTTTCCGATGGATATATGAAAATTCATGGGGTGGGGCAAAAAACGCTGCCGATAGAAGAGCTGATGCCCATCGCTTTCCCCGGAGATGTTCCGAAAATAGAAAAAGCCTTTGACAATGCGTTTCGAAATATTGAGCCGTATCACCTGGAACATCGGATTGTCCGACAAAACGACGGGGCGGTTCGGGTGGTCCAATCCAGCGCCGAGGTGATTTTCGACGATGCGGCCCGTCCGGTCAAGATGTATGGTTCGGTCCAGGACATCACCGAACGGAAAGCGGCGGAAGCGAAACTGAAAGATTATTCCGCGCGGTTGGAGGAAATGGTCGAAGCCCGCACCCGGGAACTCGAAAAAGCCCAGGAAGAACTGCTCCTGAAAGAACGCCTGGCCGTGCTGGGCAACCTGTCGGGCAGCATCTCCCATGAAATCCGGAACCCGCTGGCGGCCATCGACAGCGCCGCCTATTTGCTCAAAATCAGGCTCGGAGAAGACGGCGGAAACGTCCGCGATCAGCTTCAGATCATCTCCGACAACATACGGAAGGCCACCGGCATCATCGAAAGCCTGCTCAACCTGACCCGGATGGAAAAGCCCCGGACCCGGGTCCTCGATCTTCGGGAGGTCGTATCCGAGGTTCTCCGGGGCGACCGGTTCCCGGAGATGATCCGGATCGAGACATCTTACCCGGAAGCCGAGGTTCCGGCCGATGTGGACGAAGGGCAGATCCGGATGGCCTTGAAAAATATCGTTCAAAACGCTATTCAGGCCATGGCCGGGGACGGAACCTTGTCGGTGTCCGTTCAGCGATCCGAATCCGGCCAGGCGGCCATCGTGGTGTCGGACACCGGCCCCGGCATCCCGCCCGACGAACGGGAGCGGATTTTCCAGCCGCTGTTCAGCACAAAGGTCCACGGCATCGGCTTCGGTCTGTCCATCGCGAAAATGATCATCGAAAAACACGGCGGCGATTTGACCGTCGAATCGGCCCCCGGCGGCGGCACGGCATTCACCTTCGCCCTGCCGGGGACCCGGAGGGAGGCAAAAGATAAATGAGCACTGATCTGAACATTCTGGTGGTGGACGACAACGAAGACCTGGCGATCAATTTACAGGATATTCTTCATGAAAAAGGATATCAGGCCAAAACGGCTCTGGACGGCGCCGCTGCCATAAGTCTTTGCGGGAAAGAAGCCTTCGACCTGGTGCTGCTGGATTACAATCTTCCGGATATGGACGGGCTTCAGGTGCAAAAGCATTTATCGTCCCTGATCCAGGCCGATTTCATCATCGTCACCGGGTATGCCTCCGTCGAAAGCGCCTCCGCCGCCGTTTCGCGCAGACAGATCGTCGGATATGAAACCAAGCCCTTGGACGTGGACCGCCTGCTGGCCTTCATTCGTCAGATCGGGGAGCGGCAACAGGCCGAGAGAGACCTTCAGAGGAGTCAGGCCCGCTATCGGACCCTGTACGAGGCGATCACCGACGCTCTGTTCGTCCATCCCATGGCGGATGACGGCGCCATGGGCCGCTTCACCGAGGTCAATGAGGTCGCCTGTGAACGGTACGGGTATTCCCGGGAGGAACTGCTGAAAATGCGCCCGGCCGATATAGTTGCACCGGAATCGGAAGGCGACCGGGAAACCATCGTCGAGGTACTGGCCCGGGGCGGGAATACTACGCTTGAACAGATCCACAGGACCCAAAACGGCGGCCGGATTTTCGCGGAAGTTCATGCCAAGGCCTTTCAACTGGATGGAAGCCCCTGCGTTTTATCGCTGGTCCGGGACATTTCGGAACGTAAACAAGCCGAAGCGGACCGGCGGCAGATGGAAAACCGCATCCAAACCCTTCAGCGACTGGAAAGCCTGGGTGTCATGGCCGGCGGCATCGCCCACGATTTCAACAACATTCTGATGGTCGTGATCGGAAATATGGAAATCGGAATGGATGATCCCGGCCTCTCGCCCCATTCCCTGAAAAATCTGATGGAATCCAAAAATGCGGCGCTTCAGGCCGCGGACCTGGTGAAACAGATGCTCGCCTATTCCGGAAGAGGCCACTTCGTGGTCGAACCGGTGGGCCTGAATGAAATTATCGAGGAAACAGCGGAACTGCTGAAAACCACCTGTGCTTCTCATGCAGCGCTTGAAATCCGTCCGAGCCCTGAAAGCCCGGTGATCGATGCGGACAAATCCCAGCTGACCCAGATCATCATGAACCTGATCATCAACGCCTGTGAATCCCAGGACCAAACCGAGGGCGGACGGGTGACGATTTCCACCGGCGTGGAGATCTGCGATACCGCCTGTCTGAAGGCCACCTTATCCGATGCCTGGCTCGGCTACGACGAACCGCTGAAGGAAGGCCGGTACGCATTTTTGGAGGTGAAGGACGACGGATGCGGTATGGATTCGGAAACCCGAAGACGAATGTTCGAACCTTTTTTCTCCACCAAATTCCAGGGCCGCGGTCTGGGGCTTTCTTCAGTGCTCGGCATTATTCGAGGCCATCAGGGATTTGTTCGCGCGGATACGCAAGTGAGTCGGGGCACGGTCATTCGGGTTCTGTTGCCGATGTCCGAGCATGTTGATAAACCGTCTTCGGCGGAGCTCTCTCCGGCAGCGAGAGAGGTCTTGCCGGGCGAAGGCTTGATCCTGGTGGTGGACGACGAACCCTCGGTTCGAAGACTGATTCGAATGATGCTCGAAAAAATGGGCTACGAGGTGATCACCGCCGCGGATGGGAATGAGGTGGTTCGTATATATCATGCCCATTCCGAGGCTCTCGCTTTGATTTTGATGGATTTGACCATGCCCGGGATGGACGGGGTCAATACATTCCAGGCCCTTCAACGCGCCGGATGCGAAATACCGGTGGTGCTGGCCAGCGGATACAGCGAAGCCCAGCTCAGAACGCAATACGGAGAAAAGGGGTTTGCAGGATTCTTACACAAACCCTTTCAGAAACAGACCCTGAGCGACGTACTGGTTCAGGTGTTCAAGAATCGGTCGACGCCGGCATGAAAAATGGTTCGCCGGCCTCACCGAGACCATCGATCCGGCCCCGGTCTTATCGGAACATGATGCCCATGCAGATCCCCGTTGCGGTTTCAGAACGAGTTTTCTATAATCCGGGGTATCGGTCCAGGCTGTCAATCTCTCGCGACCGGACCTGTCGTCAAACCGCTTCAGGAGGAGGTCTTCATGTCACCGCCGCAAGTAAATCCGGGGGGCGCCCCCATCACGTACGGTGATTATCTAATGTGGCCGGATGAAGAACGGTGGGAAATCATTAATGGGGTTCCCTATGACATGAGCCCCGCTCCTTCCACCCGGCATCAGAGAATATTGGGAGAACTTTTCGTTCAGATCCATTCTTTTTTTCCCGAGAGGGCCGATTGCGAAGTATTTATCGCGCCCTTCGATATCCGTCTACCCGAAGGAAATGAAGCGGACGAAGCCATTACCAATGTCGTTCAGCCGGATCTGGCGATCGTCTGTGAGCCATCCAAAATCGACGACCGGGGGTGCCGTGGCGCACCCGACTGGATCATTGAAATTCTGTCTCCCGGCACAGCCGCCAAAGATTTCACGACCAAACGGTCCTTGTATGAACGGAAAGGCGTGCGGGAATACTGGCTGGTTCACCCGGAGGACCGCATCATCACCCTTTTCATCCTCGATCCGGAAGGCGCCTTCAGGGCCCCGGTGTTTCACGAAGGGAAGGGCGAACTTTCGGCGGGGATATTTCCGGATTTGAAAATAGATCTGGATACCATTTTCCGCTAAAGAACCCCCTCAGGATGACGAATTGGATTATCAGGTGATAGCATCCTGCTCCCAACCGCAATTTACGCTTCGCATGTTGCCGCCGACCGCCCGGCGATGCGCCCGAAGACGATGCATTCCGGCAGGGCGCAGCTGCCCAGCCGACCGGCGCCGTGTATGCCGCCGCACACTTCACCGGCTGCAAAGAGGCCGGGAATGGGGTGTCCTTCCAGGTCGATCACCCTGGTTCGTTCATCGATACCGATGCCGCCGGGCGTATAATGAACTTTCGGCCAGAGGCGGATGCCGTAAAACGGCGGCCGGTTCAGCGGTTCGGCGTTTTGGGACAGGTCCTTGCCGAATTCGTCCCGCCCTCCCCTTTCAATGATTCGGTTGTAGGCCTCGATCGTCTTTTCCAATTCATCTGACGGCATGTCATAGGCCCGGCCCAATTCGGGAAGGGTGTCGAACGCCAGGATCTTTCCATATTTCAGGCAGTGTGCAAGGCTTTCCGCTTCCTGATCCGCCCCTCGATCGTCGGTGATCCCCACACAGGGATGACCGGCATTGAAGATGGCGTCGGAGCGGGCTCTTCGATCGGCCCATTCATTCACGATGCGACGACCGGTGGCCGGATCTACCAAAATACCGGCGATAAACACCCCGTATGCGGCGAACCGAGATCCCGTGCCGTAGCCCGCCTCATCGGCACAGCTCCAAGGCCCGGTCTGAATCCAGGAGAGATGCACCGGGGCCGCATGGATTTTCAAAGCCGCGCACAGCCCCTCAGCGGTGGCGCCCCGGTGGTTGGTGGATGAAACCCGATGGTTC
>JAABSQ010000280.1 GCA_011390315.1 Desulfobacteraceae bacterium | reverse complement strand
CTACACCCAGATCGGGATTGTGCTTCTGATCGGTCTGGCCTGTAAAAACGCCATCCTGATCGTGGAATTCGCCAGCGAAAACCGAAAATCGGGCATGTCCGTCGCCGAGGCCGCCCTGGAATCGGCCCGGCTTCGGTTCCGGCCCATTCTGATGACCTCCTTCGCCTTCATTCTCGGGGTATTCCCCCTGCTGGTGGCCGCCGGGGCCGGCGCGGCCAGCCGCCAGGCCCTGGGAACCGCCGTCTTCGGGGGCATGATTGCGGCGACCTTCCTGACCGTGCTGTTCGTACCGGTGTTTTTCGTGGTGATTCAGGGGATGAGTGAGCGGAGTTAGTTTCATGAACAACCCCATAAGTTTCAGATCACCTTTTTTGCAGGTTTCAATTGACAGCAGGCAAGCTCCTACCCGATATTGGTGAAAAATAGCGGTTCAGTCGGTCTACCCTAAATGAATAACCACTATTACTCTCTATGGAGACAAACAATGGAAATGATTACAACCATTAAAGATTTACCTGAAAGAATAAAGCAGCTCGAAATACCCCCGGAAAAATTGGTTCGGATTATTATCCATGAAGTCCAGCATGAAAAAAACCAAAAAAAGTCCCATTTCCCATTTCTGGAGGGAAAAGTATGGGAAGACGAAGAAGGCCCTATCGACATTTCCAACAATATTGATCACTATATCTACGATTCAGATAATGTTCACGGCGAATAAAATTTTCATCGATACAGGGGCTTATTTTGCCCGTTTTTATAAACGAGATCAACACCACAATCAATCTTTAACGATTTGGAGCCGCCTCGAAAGGGAAGGGATTGTTGCGATTACTTCCAACCATGTAATCGATGAATTGGCAACGCTTCTGGCACGTCGCACTTCTTATGAATTTTCCGCTGAAAAAATCAGTAAAATTTATGAATCTCAAGATACATTGATTGAAAGAACATCCCTGAAAGATGAACTAAAAGCCCTCGCATTTTTCAAAAAATTTGCCGACCAAAAGGTCAGCTTTACTGATTGCCTATCCTTTACCACAATGGAAAGACTATCCATTAGACATGTGTTTACCTTTGACCGGCATTTTGAATTCGCCGGGTTTGAGGTGATATAAAGTCGATCTGCCCAACAATTCTCAATAGATTATCAGTAGGCGCTCTTTTATGCAGGAAAAAGCTGGTTTTCCGATCGGCCAAGTGGATGAACGGCGAGGCCGGTCCGGCACTTGGCCCTGGTTCGCATTGAATGTGATTCTGTTCCCCGCCCCGGCTCATTTCACCCTGCTTCGGGTGCGGGAGTTCGGTTTCGGAAAAATCATCCGCCATTTGGGGATAACCTTTTTTCTGGCCCTTCTTTTGTTCCTGTCGGCTTGTCTTCAGGTGGTGTTTCCTGGTTTTCCGATCGGCCAAGTGGATGAACGGCGAGGCCGGTCCGGCGGTGCTGTTCGCCAACCGGCATTTGAAGGCGGAACATACGCCGTTGAACTTTCAGTCCGCCCTTCGTCCCCATGGCGGCCTTCTGATGGTGGTGGTTCTCCTGTTTACCGCGGTTATTTTTCTTCCTTTTCTCGATTTAATCGAACTGAATCGGGGATCGGTGCAATCCTCCGGGGATTGGTTCAAGGATCTTTCTTATTGGCAGGAAACGCTGATTCTGATGTTGGGGCTCTGTCTGCTGCTGGCCGGCTACGCACTCAATGCGGGCGGTTCCCTTTCCATCAACCGATCGGTCATTCTCTTCGCCTGCTTTATTTTATTCTATCTCCTGATTTTGGCGCTCCTGCTCAGGTCCTTTGGGTGGCTGAGAATTCAGGGCGGGTTTTTCACCCAATTCACAGCGATTCTTCTGGCCGCCGTTCTGGCTCTGGATTATTGGGACGCCCGCACCTTCGGCCAATTTTCTCGGCGGTTCTTTTTTCTGACTGCCACCAAAGGGCTCTCTTTTGTGTTTCTCTGGCTCTGCCTTCTGGGATTGCCCCAGAAAGCCGCCGCTGAGATATCCGCCTATCAATTTGAGAAGATGACCCCCGATTACGCCCGCCTCTCTCCGGAATTTCTGATTTATAAATACCGGGGCCACTTCAATGACGCCCATACCGCCTCCCGACGCCTGCGCGCTTTATACACCGATGCCTTTTTGGGGGAAGATCCCGGCCGGTTGAACCGGGTGGCCGCCCTATCGGCCTGTCAGGCGGGCGGCCCGTTTCCAGAGGATGCGGATGTATGCAGACTGGCCCGGAAAATCACCGCAGGTGAAATAAAAACCGCATCCCTGGAGGTGGATTCGGTGCCGATGTTCAGGCCGATTCACCCCCACTGGGATGTCATGCTCACCGCCCTGCTCGCCCGGGAGACCGGGAATCGGCCCGCCGCCGTCTGGAAAAGGCTTTGGAGATAGACAGCCATGACAGCATGGCCAGGCACCTCCTGCACCGATACTTTGATGCACCGCTGGAGGAGCGCTACTTCTTTCCCGCACCGGAGGGACTGTAATGACCGAACACCGGCCCCTCAACGGGTGGATGCTGATTCTCTACTCTCTGTTTCTGGGTCCGTTTTTTCTGTCCTTCTATTTTCATGAAACCCGGAAATCCTATCCCGTCGGCCGCATTTTCGGATGGACCGCGCTGCTGGTGATGTTCTTTTGCGCCTACCTCCTGTTCACCTTCCGCCTCAGCCCCGGCCTGATCCGAATCGCCTATGGCGTGATGTTCCTGTTTCTGCTGGTCCCCGCCTTTTTGTATCGCTGGATTCTCATTCTCAAATTCAATGATCCGGAACCGGCGCCCGGGAATTCCTGGTCTCTTTCCCGGGCATTGGCCTGGATGATCTTCATGGGCCTTTTGTTTCCGGGGCTCAACAACCTGGTTCAAACGATCTATTTCTGGTTTTTCGGAGAGCGGATCGCCGTCTATTTTTCCGGTGAAGCCAACCTCTTCAAATGGTGGACCCTGATCGGCCTGGTTTTCGGCTCCATGTACGGGATTCGAAAGAAAAACGAGTATGTCGACCGGCGCCTTCCCGCCCTGTTTCGCACCCTCTTTTTGATTTTCTGTTTCATCGCCCTTTTCAGCGGTTCGGCCCTTCTGCTGATCACCTATCCGCTCCAGCGGCTGGCGCCCATCGAATATCGGCCCCAGTTCACCGACCGGCTGTTTTACGGGCTTCTGCTGAGC
Organism: Desulfobacteraceae bacterium; assembly: GCA_011390315.1. Classification (GTDB taxonomy): domain Bacteria; phylum Desulfobacterota; class Desulfobacteria; order Desulfobacterales; family Desulfococcaceae; genus JAABSQ01. The sequence goes on along the minus strand of JAABSQ010000280.1, from coordinate 1,803 downwards.
GCGATTCTCTTTTCCGTTCTCTACCTCATCCGAACAGCCTCTCGAAAACAGCTTCAAAAGGGGATCGCCGTTCTTCTGATCGGTATTCCGCTGATCACCCTTCACGCCATTGTGGTTTCCGGCTATTCGGTGACCATTGGGCTGACCGTCGCCTCGATTCTGGAGGATCGGCGACAGCTTTCCGCCGCCAAGGCGCTGTACGCAAAAGCCATTCCCCACATTCAATACCAAGTGCTGCTCGCATCCCTTCACCACCGGCAGAGCGTCCTTCAGGTCTTGAACCAGGATTATGATGCGGCCCTGGCCGGCTTCAAAAAGGTGATGGCCGATTATTCTGAAAATTTCCCGGTCTACCGAAAGGCCAAGCGCTACGTCGAGAGCTTTGAATCGAACCGTTCATTGAAAGAGGCCGGGAGAAAAATCCTTTCGGTTCGCCATCAGACCTTTGAACAGGCCGCTTCCTGCTTTCCCAATTCCCTTTCGGTGGTGTTGAATTTCTACGAACCGGAGCCGATCAGCACCCGTGAATTGAGCTACGCCATCAAAGAAGGCTTTTCAAGGGGCGCCTTCGTCTGGAAAGCCGAAACCTTTCTGGAAGATATGGGCTACACCCTGATCACCACCTTCTGGCGGGACAAAGATACCCTGCTCTCTCTGCTGGATGCCGGCTACCCGGTCCTGGTCTATGTCCCCGGCCACGTCTATACCGTTTACGGTTACGACGCGCGCATGGAAATGTTCTTCACCTATGATACGGCCTACGCCAACCGGTGGAACGACAAACCGTTTCGAGAATTCCTGACAGCCTGGATGCGGAACGACTTTCAGATGAGCGTGGTGGTGCGACAGGAGAATATAGACCGATTCACCGCCCGGTTTCCCGATATCGAGCGCTATGCCCGCTCCTACCGAATTCGGCAGAAGACCCTCATCAGCGCCCACTACGCACGGACCGGCAATTACTGGAAGGATTATGATCCCTATCTGCTGGCGGAATCCCTCGGGCTCGACCGCCTGAAGATCGACGACGATGATTTTTTCAGCGAAGATTTTGCCCCCTTTCCCTGGGACCCAGCGGAATGGAACGAGGCGGCGCTGCCGATCCTGAATCGGCCCTGGGCCCTTCAATGGCCGCTGATGGAAAACCACCTGCTGTATCTTCTGAACCATCACCAACCGGACCCGGCCCTGGAACTGATTCGACTGTATACATTCCACCTGGCCGAAGAAGGCGCGTCCCCATTCAACCGGCTGAGGGCAGTAGAGCTTGCCGCATTGGTGATGGCCGACCAGCCCGAAGAGGCGCTCTCGGCGGCTGACAAACTGATCGGCAGCAGTAAAGAATTTTTCTGGGTGCATTTCATTAAAGCCGAAATGCTGATGGAAGAAGGCAATTTGGAGGCCGCGGCCAGGCTGCTGCTTTCGGTGTTGGATCATTTGAAGCTCGGGAATCATACTCAGGATCGTCCTCTACGGCGGATTCTCGGCCTCCTGGATGAAATCCGCCGTGCCGATGCCGGTTTAATCCCGCCGGACAAAAGCGAACTCATGGAATTGGCACGGATTCACCTTGGTTTGGATCGTGGGTTCTGAAACCGCTCAAATGAACTCTACTTAATCAAATCAGCGGAAGCAGAAGTAAATGCTTGCAAGCGCGTAGCAGTGATTATATTGAACATATAGCGATTACCTGCATTTTGAAAGGAGTATAGAATGCCTGAATTAAGGCTGGTTTTTTCAGGAAAAAGGAATATCAAACCCATTGTGGAAGCGGCGCTTCAGAATGAACTTCGGTTGTTGGAA
>JAABSQ010000279.1 GCA_011390315.1 Desulfobacteraceae bacterium | reverse complement strand
TTCTTTTCCATGATCCGGGCCGCGATCAGCTGCCACTGCTGAACCTCCGTCGCGGGTTGATCAAAGAGATCCAGGGTAATGGCGTTGACCACCGCCTCGGGACCGACATTGTATTCGACGGCGACATCCTTCATTCCATACGGAGTCGGCAACAGCAACACCAGGAAAAAGAGGGCCACCGGAATGATGAACAGCTTCCAGTCCACATACTTGTCATAACCCGTCCCTTTTTTCTTTTCAGCCATTTTCACTCCTTTCCAACACCCGGCAATCAGCCTTCCTAACAGCGCTGCCGTAACGGGCGATACGCCCGGTTATTTCGATTTCTTCAGCAGGATATCCGTCATTTCAAAAAAAGCTCCTGTTCCCGCACCACCCCGACCACTTTCCCCTTTCGGGTCACCACCACCCGCCGGATCTGCTCCTGGTGCATGAGATCCGTAAGCTCCATCAAGTTGGTGGAGATGTCTACACTGGGCGGGGATTCGGACATGACCTCTTCCACCCGCTTGTCTCCCATTACCTTGGTCTGGGTTGTGAACAGCCCCGACCAGAAAATATTAGAATACCGAATGGTGCCGGCCGTGGATGGAAAGGAGGTTCTGAGATAGGCCGGCCGCACCGCCTCGATCAAATCCTGAATGCTGAGGATGCCGGCCAGGTCTCCCTTTGAATCGAAGACCAGAATGGAACGGTGCCCGGTCTCCATGATGCTGCCGCTGGCGATCAGCCCTTCGAAAGAATTCAGCAGCTGCTGGATGGCTTCCCGGATGGTTTTGTCGCCGGTAATCGTGGTGTAATCCTCCACATGAATCATGATGTCGCCGGCGTTCTTTTCCTGAGCCTTGTCCTCTTCGAAACAGATCGCCCGATAGGCCTGGTTGATCTTGGAGGTGAGCAGATCGATGTCGCAGGGCTTGTTGAGATAATCATAGGCTCCTTTTTCCAGGGATCCCCTGGCCGAATCGACATCCCCGTGACCGGTGAGCATAATGACTTGGGTATCCGGACGGATCTCCTTCATCTTGGCCAGCGCCTCGTGCCCGTCCATGCCGGGCATGCGGATGTCCAGCACCACCACGTCCCGGGCTTTTTCTTTGAGCATCTCCACGGCCTCTTCTCCGGAACCGGCCATCGCGGCATCGAATCCCCTTTTCCGCAGAATCTTGGAGGTCGTCTCCCGAAATTTCGCCTCATCGTCGACCATCAACACGCTGATTTTTTCTGCCATTGGTTTTCTCCTCTGATCAGGTCAATCCGAAACGTTTTCGGCCTCTCGAATGATATCCCGGGGCGATTTCATGAACTTCTTGCTCTGGGCCAGCCGGATCTTTTCTTCCAGACGCCGTCGTTTTTCAAAGGCTTCCTCGGCTTTTTCGATGAGTTCATCCAGTCCGGTCGGTTTCATCAGATAATCGGTGGCCCCGGATTTAAGGCCGTCCACCGCCGATTCCACCGTGGCGTGGCCGGTCAGCATGATAACCTCCACCAGAGGAAACCGGGTTTTGATCTCCCTCAAGGTTTCGATCCCGTCCATGCCGGGCATCTTGACGTCTAGAATGACCACATGGATGCTCTTCCGGTTCAGAATATCCAGAGCTTGCTGCCCGCTCGCAGCGATGATGACGTCATATCCTTTTTTCTTCAGCAGCTTTTCCGTGGTGGATAAAAAACGTTCTTCATCATCCACCAGCATCATTCTCATCTTTTCCATCATGATTCCCCCAAAATGGTGTTTTAAAGTGGATTCCCATCCAAAATGCCCCTCAAACCCGCATTCGGATATTGTCGAAAAGCTCCGCATCGGATTGACTCGATGCATTGAAACCGAAAATGAAACAACCGCTGCTTCCCGCTAAGCCGCTCCCGGCAGGCGAACGGTAAAGGTGGTACCCTCCCCCCGCTTGCTGTCCACCGTCATCTCACCCCCGAGTTTATCGATAATACCGAAACAGACCGACAGCCCCAACCCGGTGCCTTTGCCCACCGGTTTGGTGGTAAAAAACGGACTGAAGATCTTTTTGAGGTTTTCGGAGCTGATACCGCACCCGTTGTCGCTGACGGCGATTTCGATCTGGTTATCGCCGTCGGGTCCGGCCTGAATGCACAACCGCCCCCCCGACGCCCCGTGTTGGGCGGAAATCGCATCCATGGCGTTGTTGAAGAGATTGAGAAGCACCTGTTGCAGCTGACCCGGGTCTCCGTAAACCGGCGGGGTGGCCGCTGAGATCTCTTGGGTAACGGCGATGCCGTGAACGCTGGCCTTTTTGGCCACCATGGCGGTGACCTGGGGAATGAACTCCCGAAGATCGATCTCCTGCAGCCGGGGCTCTCCCTGGCGGCCGAATTTGAGAATGGCCTGGGTGATGCCGGAGCACCGTTCGATCTGAAGCTTGATCTGGGCCATGGAATCCTCGACCTCGGCCAGCCCCTCGGAAGGTTTCAGATCACCGCTCTGTTTCAGATCATCGAGATTCATCTCGATCAAGGTCTGTTCGCTGCGAATGATCTGGAGCGGGTTGTTGATTTCGTGGGCGAATCCGGCGGCCATCTCCCCCAGTTCCGCCAGCCGCTGGGCCAGAATCAGCTGATGGCCGAGATTTTCTTTTTCGGTATCCATCTGCTTCATGCGGGTGATGATGCGGCCGGTCATATAAAAGGCCACACCGATGATCGCCGCACCCCCCAGTAGAGAGATCAGAATGATCCGGTAGGCGGCGGCCCGCAGAGCGCCGAAGGCATCGGCCTTTTCCTGTCGGATCACCAGCAGCCATTCCTTTTTTTTGAGCCAGGTGGTGGCGTACAGAAAATCTTCTCCGATGAGATCGGTTCCGATATAGGTAAGAATCTCCCCCGCGGCATCGGGGTATTCGATGGTGTCCGGCGGCTTTTCCATCAATCCCCGACCGGCCCGCTGCCGGGTCTGAAGCTCCCCTTGGGCATTGAGAAGATAGGCCTCTCCGGTTTTGCCGATCCGCACCTTTTCCACCAGTTCGCTGAACATATGGGTATCGATGGTGGCCCGAAGCACCCATTTTCGGCCGTTTTCCGTTTTGGTCAGGGCGATGATGAAATGGGGCACCTGCCGGTAGCCGAGAAAAATATCGCTGACATAGGAGCCTTCCGCCAGCACCTGCTTGAACCAGTCCTCGTCCCGGTACACCTTCCACTTCAGGGAATAGGGACCCTGATAGGCCACATGGCTGCCGTTCTGGTCAAAAACGCCAAGATCGACGAAAGCGGGGGATCGGCTCTGAAGATTGCGGAATACTTTTTCAAGGACCTCGGACCGGCTCAACTCCTGGTACCGGTACTCGTGGAGGATGAACATGAGATCGTCGGTCCGTTCCCGAAGAAAGGACTCGATCATCTGCCGGTGGTCCGCCACGATCCGCTTCATGCTGGCAATGGTATTGGTCTCCAGGGCATTGATGAAATATGAATAGCCGATGGTCAGGCTCAGAATAAAAGGGATCACCGGCACCAGGATCATGCTCAAAAAAAAGTTTTTCCGAATCGATCTGTAATACCCCTGGTCCATCCCGCTTCCCCTTTATTCTTTCTGTTTGGCTGTGCATTTGAAAAGGATTGAACCGTTCCTGAGGGCAAAATAGCAAACAATATGCCACCCCGACAGGAACACCCGGCAGCCCGGTTCAGTATTGGTTTCTCCGCCCCTCTTCAACAGCGGTTCTCTTCCAAATGGCCGAATGTTTTGTCGTATATTTTTACAGGATGTAAAAATCGTAAAAACCGGCAAACCGATTTAATCGATGGATGCTGAAATGGATGAACCGGATCTCATCCGGGAGATGAATGGGGGAATCGCAAACGGCTTTCGGGTCGGAAAAAAAAAGAGAGGAGCGGGAATGAAATTGGAAAAGACGGGTAAAACAGAAAGATGAAATTAAAAAACGGTCGGCCGGGATGGAAATCCACCCGGCCGACCGTCTTTTAATATTGAATTATCCACCCGCCGCAATGGTGATCGGCATGCCCATGATCGGCCACAGGACCGCCACCGCAAACCCGGTGACGAGCAACAACAGGATACTGGCCGGGATGCCGTACAGAAAAAATTCTCCTGTGGTGAACTGCCGGGAATCATAGGCGATGGCGTTGGGGGCCGCCCCCACGAGCAGCAGAAAGGGCATGCCGGCGACAATCAGGGATGCAAACAGGATCACCTCCGGCGCGACCCCCAGGTATGGTGCGATGACCAGGGCCACCGGCAGTGAAATGGCGATGGCCGCCACGTTCATGATGAAGTTGGTCATCATCATGACGAAAAAGGAGATCCCCATGACGAAGATGAACCAGTTGGAGTTTTGGAACATGACCAGCCAGTTGACCGCCAGCCACTTGGCCGCACCGGTCTCCCAGAGACAGAATCCGATGGACATGGCTCCGGCGAAGAGCAGAATAATGTTCCACGGAATCTCTTCAAGGTCATTGATATCCAAAATTCCGAGGATAAAGAAAAGAACGGTCGAAATGAGGATGATGGCCGTCTTGTCGATGGCCTGAAGGGCGGGGAAAAAGGAGCGCATCGACATGACCGCGATGCAGGCCAGGATGATCGACCCGGCGACGATTTCCCGGGTGGTGATGCCCCCCTGTTCTTTGGCCAGTTGCCGGGCCTTTTCCCGGAGTCCGGGGATCACCTTTTTTTCGGGCTTGCATACGATCATGAAAAACCCCCAGAGCAGAAAGGTCATCAGCCAGCCGACAGGGAACATATAGTAGGTCAGCTGAAAAAAAGAGATCTCCTTATTCACGATATCTTTGAAAAACCCGATGGCGACGGCGCCCCGGGCGGCTCCCAGAAGGGTGATGATACTGCCGGCGCCGGCCACGTAGGCCATGCCCATGAAAAGACCTTTTCCGAATTTGGTGCGCTTGTCTCCCTCATCGTAGAGCGTGTAGACCGCCAGCAGCAGCGGATAGATGGTGGCGGCCACGGCGGTATGGGCCATGATATGGGTCAGCGCCGCGGTCACCACGAAGCAGCCGAG
>JAABSQ010000278.1 GCA_011390315.1 Desulfobacteraceae bacterium | reverse complement strand
ATAGAGATCGCACCGCTCTTCTGAATTCAAAAGCGGGCAGGGGACGCGTTCTTTGGCCAAATCGGCAAGAATATCTTCCTCCGGTCTTCCCTCCTCCAATTCCTTATACGCTCGCTTTTTGATTTTATACACTTCTCGATCCGCTCGATTGGCCTTTTCGATCAACTCCGTCTTTTCCTCGAGTCGCTTTTCAAAGGCTTCACTGAAATGATGATTGATATACAGGGCTTCTATCAAGGTTAAATCAAAAAGTGCCTTGCAACAATCGGCACAGCCTTCTTTACATGCCACGCAATCCGGATATTCCTTTTTCATACGCTCGAATACGGAATCGGCGGTTTTTAACAAGGATTCATATTGTTTAAAAAACGGGGTAAAGTCAATCGGCATAAAATGCTCCTTTTATGGCTTTGGCACAATTTTATCCAATTGTGCCGTATTTGTTTCGCTCTTTTCTGGGTTGTTAAAATCGCTTCTTTGGGTGTAATCAATCGTATTGCCCAAGACTGAATTATAGAATGTCCATTCGATATTTTCCCGGGCCGGGAGTTCAAAATTGTTCCACGTGGAACAATCGATTGGCGGCGAAATGGTTTTCTATTATTGAATGAGTTTCAACTGCGGTAATTTTATCACATCCCCCTCTGGAATGCTATAATGTTCCACGTGGAACATTTACTTTCCGATGCAGAACCTGCTGAAGACCCGATCCAGAATATCTTCACGGAAAGTGATTCCGATGACCTCGCCCAAAGCATCGAGGGCGGCTTGCAGATCAATGGTGAGCAGATCGGGAGGCGTTTCCGTTTTTAAGCCTTCTGCTACAGCCTTTGCATGTTGGAAACCGGCCTCGATACACCCTTTTTGCCGAAGGTTTGGAATGATCGGGTTTTCAGTATTGAAATCAGATCGAACACACATCTCCGCAATTTGGTTTTTGAGCGAATCAATCCCGACGTCTTCCTTGGCCGATACCAACAAGCGGGGAAGGGCTTTGTACCGCTTCGGAAAATCAATAGAATCCGATGGGCTCAACAGGTCGGATTTGTTCACCACCCAAATGATCTTCTGATTTTTAAAAGGTTCCACAAGGACAAGATCTTCATTCGTTATGGGTACGTGGGCCTCGGTCACCCACAAAACGAGATCGGCATCCTGAATTGAAGCGCGGGCCCGGTCAACTCCGATGCGCTCTACCGGGTCCCGGGTCTCATGTAGTCCGGCGGTGTCGGTGAAAACCACGGGAATCCCCTGAATGGACGTGTTGTCTTCGATGGTGTCCCGAGTGGTCCCGGGAATAGGGGTGACAATGGCCCGTTCGGTTCCCATCAGCCGGTTCATAAGGCTCGATTTTCCGACATTCGGTTTGCCGGCGATGATGACTTTCGCGCCGTCCCTCAATAACCGCCCCCCCTCGGAATGTTCGATAAAGCGGCCTAAAGGATGAATCACCTCCTTCTGTAGACGATTCGACATTCCGATAAAATCGAGAGCGTCATCGATATCATCCGGAAAATCGATGGCGCTCTCCAGTTCAGCCAAAATATCAAGCATCTCCCGGCGAATGGCGGCAATCCGTTCGGCCATCTTCCCGCGAACCTGAACGGCCGCGATTTTCCGGGAGCGGTCGGTTCGGGCATGGATCAGATCGATAATTCCTTCGGCTTGGGTTAAGTCGATTCGACCGTTCAGAAACGCGCGTTTGGTGAATTCGCCGGGTTCGGCCAGAACCGCGCCGCTCTCCAACACCCGTTCCAATACGGCCCGCAGAACCGCAGCTCCGGAGTGCAGGTGAATTTCCACCACATCCTCCCGGGTATAGGATCGAGGCCCCCGCATCAGAACGATCATGACTTCATCGATCATATGCCCGGTATCCGGATCGACGATATGGCCGTAGTAGAACCGGTGGGTTTCCCATTCTCCTTTTGGAATCGAAGCGCGTACGCCGGTTTTGGAATGTACACGGCGGAATAGGCGTTCACCAATGTGGGATGCTCGTGCGCCGGATATTTTAATAATCCCGATGCCTCCGCTTCCGGCCGGGGTGGCGATGGCGGCGATGGTGGATTGCGTCTTATCCAATGGATATTCCTTACAGATCAAAAAAACGGAGGCAAGGGCCACGGGCCGCTTGCCTCTTCTTCCCTATCAAGAAATAATCGGTTTGGCTCAGGAGCGCTTCTTCTTTTTTTTCGGAAAAATCACCAGCTTTCGATAGAAGCCCTCACCGATGCTCTGGGTGCGGATTTCGGTGTCATCTTTTAACGTGAGATGGACAATGCGGCGGTCATGGGCGTTCATTTGGCCGAGGGTCGATGGTTTGCCGTTTTGCTTGGTTTTGTCCGCAAGGCGTTTGGCCAGACTCCGCAGATTCGAGCGGCGGTTTTCCAAGTATCCTTCTACATCCACCTGAATGCGGATGCGTTTGTCGCTGTGCCGGTTGACGATTTTTTCAACCAGGTATTGAATGGCTTCCAGGGTCTGACCCTTTTTGCCGATCAGCACTCCCGGATTTCCCCCCTGCACATTGAGCAGGTACCGGTCCCCATTTTTTTCTACCTGGATTTCGGCATCGACGGTGATAAAATCGATAATACGCTGAAGCGCTTCCTTACCGAGTGCCAGCGCTTCGGCGGCATCCGTGTCTTCCGGTTCCGATACCGGCGTGGAGGTTTCGGTCGAGGGTTCGACCTCGGGTTCCGGTTCCGCAGCTTCTATTTCGGGCGGCGTGGTGTCTTCATCCGCCTCGGCCGATTCCGGAGGAAGGTCGAAGGCTTCCCGCACCAGGGCGGAGGCGCTGGGGTAGGTCGGTTCGGGTGATGTCTCTTCAGACGGCTCGGCGGGTGCGTAAGCCGATTTGGAATCGGAAGCCGGCGCCGATTCCGCAGCGGGGGAGGAAATCGATTGTGTATCCGAATGAGAAGCGGTTTTCGATTTGGGTTTTGACTTGTCCGGCGGCAAGGTTACGCAGATTTTGGCCTTTTTGGCTCCGACCAGGCCAAAAATGCCCGAAGAGCCATACGAGACCACATTGTATTTGATTTTGTCTTTGGGAATGTTCAGGGCTTCGGATGCTTTCTGAAGCGCCTTATCAACGGCCTTGCCTTCGAATTCCAAACAAGATGACATGTTAACTCACCTCCGTTTAAGCATGTTTCTTGGAAATGTAATACTGCTGCGAAATAGAGAGAATGTTGTTCACCAGCCAGTACAGCACCAGGCCGGCCGGAAAGTTGATGAAAATAACCGTGAACAGGATCGGCATGAACATCATCATTTTGGCTTGGGCGGGATCTCCGGGGGGAGGGGACATCTTCTGCTGCAAAAGCATGGTGGCGCCCATGATGATGGTCAATACCGGAATGCCGTAGGGCGGCTGCATCAGCGGAATGGCCAGGTCGAACTGAAAGAGCCGGTCCGGGGCGGACAGATCATTGATCCAGCCTACAAACGGCGCGTGTCTCAGCTCGATCGATTCATACAGCATTCGGTAGAGGGCGAAGAATACCGGAATCTGAAGGGCCATGGGAAGACAGCCGCCCACCGGATTGACCTTGTAGATCTTGTACAGGCCCATCAGTTCTTCATTCATTTTCTTCTTGTCGTTTTTGTATTTTTCCCGGATTTCCGCCATCAGGGGCTGAATCTTTTTCATTTCATTCATCGATTTATAGCTCTTGTTGCCGAGGGGCCACAGCAACAGCTTGATGATCGTCGTCAGAATGATGATGGCGATGCCGTAATTGGGGATAAAGCTGTACAGAAAATTCATCAGCCAGAGGCATGGTTTGGCGATGAAATCGAACATCCCGAAATGGACCACCCGATCGAGTTCATTTTCATATTGGGATAAGACCTGAAGGCTTTTGGGCCCGAAAAAGAGATCGAAATTGTGGTTCAGGCGGGTATTCGGCGGAACGGTTTCGAGGGGGCCCACCAGCCGATTTTCCACCACGTTGTCCGGTTGTTCGATCAGCTTCATATCCGCTTCCACCGGGGTTTCGGGAATGATGCTGGTGATAAAATAGCGGCTTTGAATGGCGATCCACGTCAGCACCCCGGAATAGAGGCTCTGGTCTTCGATATTTTTGATCTTGATCTGCTCCACCGAGTTGTCGATCAAGGCGCTGGGTCCCTCGAAACCGTATCCCCGGCTGGCTTCGGGTGTAAAATCGGATAGCGACACCCACATCTTTCCCTGAATCGGCACGGCGGTTGTGTTCTGAACGGCGACATCCAGGTCGATGAGATAGGTCCTCGGAGAGAAGGTGAACATCTTTTCAAATCGAACCCCCTCGGGAGCGGTCCATGAAAACCGGATGGTTCGGGGCCTGTCTTTGACAGTGAGGGTGTCGACTTCGAGATCCGCGGTGAAGGTCGCCCGGTCGAGGTTTTCGAGACTGCCGCCGGTGAACCCGGCCATGACCGTTCCCCCCGGCAGAACGGCGGGGATCAGATCTTTCAAGGAGGAATCGGGTTCGGTCGTCTCCCGATAATGGGCCAGGGTGAAGCTGTCGAACGCGGCGCCGGTTTCGGAAATCTTGACCGAGTAAAGCGGAGTATGGACTGTGATGATTCTCGACGGCCGGTCCGGGAGTTGGGTCGTTTCCGCGGGCGCGGTGACGAGAGGCGCCGTCGGTTCCGAGGTGACCGGTGTTTCGGGTCGGACAGTGTCCACGTCGTCCCGGGTCGCCTGGGGCAGCGGCGGCGCCGGCTGCGGGTCGACGAACAGAAGGTTCCACACCAGAAAAATGAGAAATGAGAGCGCTATGGCGATGATGAGTCGGGTTTGTTCCATTATCCTCTCCTACAACAGATCGATAAGCAGACCATCTTTTCTACATTGAGGATCTTGTCGGATTGCTGATTCATGGCTGTTGAATGTGATTCGGCGTGAGGGTATGATCCGTTCAGGGGACGGGATCATACCCTCCCGGATTCCAGGGGTGGCATCGCACGAGGCGTTTCAGGGAAAGGGCTGCGCCTTTCATGACGCCGTACTGCGATATGGCCTGATAAGCATAACGTGAACAGGATGGGTAAAAACGACAA
>JAABSQ010000277.1 GCA_011390315.1 Desulfobacteraceae bacterium | reverse complement strand
ATATTCCCACATACGGATAAAACGCTCGGAATACCCCATTGCCCGCACCCGGTCGATGTTTTCAAAAAACCGTTCCCGCCAGGCCCTGAGGGTTCGCGGATAGTGGGAAGTGATGTCTTCCAGGTGGTGAAGGCGCAGGTCGGTGTTGCGGGCCACCGCATTGCAGATGGCGGCGATGGAAGGAATGCAGCTGCCGGGGAAGATGTACCTTTTGATGAAATCGGGAGATCCCAACTGCCCTTCGTACCGGTCATCCCGAATGATGATCGCCTGGAGCGCCATCACCCCATCCTCCCGAATCCGTTCTCCGCAAACCCGAAAAAAGGCATCATAGAAATGATGCCCCACCGCTTCGATCATTTCGATGGAAACCAGTTTGTCGTAGACGCCGGTCAATTCCCGGTAATCCGACCGAATCACCCGAACCCGCTCGGATAAATCCGCCTCCTGTATCCGCTTCCGGGCCAGGCGGTATTGCTCCTCGGAGATGGTGGTGGTGGTCACCTTGCACCCGTACCGCCCTGCCGCGTGCAGGGCGAACCCGCCCCAGCCGGCGCCGATCTCCAGTACGTGGTCTTCCGGGGTGATTCGAAGTTTTCTGCAGATTCGATCGTATTTGGCTGTTGAAGCATCTTTCAGAGAACGCTCCGAAGTTTCGTAATATCCGCAGGAGTAGGTCAGGGTTTCATCCAGAAAAAGCTTGTAAAAATCGTTCCCTAAATCATAGTGGGCCGTGATGTTGGACCGGCTTCCCCGGTGGGTGTTCATCCGCAGCCAGTGGCGGAATCGTTGGAAAGGCGCAAGCAGCCTGGCCCAGCCTTTTTCCATCTCCGCCAGTACCGATTCATTCCGCACCAGAATCCGAATCACGTCTGTCAGGCGGTCTGCGGTCCAATCCCCATCCATGTAGGCCTCGGCCGCACCGAGAGATCCTCCGAACAGTACCTTTCCATAAAAAGCCGGATCATGAACGGCGATGACGGCTTTCACCGGAAAATCAAGGTTTTTCCGCCCAAAGGACCGCAAGCCGGTTTGTTCAACCAGCTGAAGCCTGCCGTACCGCAGTTTTCCCAGTTGTTTCAGCACCAGTTTTCGGCCGATCCCTGAGAACCGTGACGGCAGCGGCGCCGTGCCGCTTTTCTCTGCCGGGATGATGGATTCGCCGAGGATGCGCATTTCATCCCTCCTTTGCTTTTGGAACGAGTTTGTCCGGATGGCTGAAAAAGGGGGCGCCCTTCCACCAGAGGCGAAGGGCCTGCCGATAGATCATCAGAATCACCTTGGCGGTCATGGGCGGATACCGCAGCAAAATCTTGGACAGAGAACGGCGATCAATCTCCCGCCGCCGAAGGTCGAGACCGGCGTCGAAGATCCGTTCCTTGCCGCGATAGTTGATCATGTGGACATTCAGCCGTTCTTCAGGGACCCGGAACCGCCAATCATACCGAATGCCCATCTCCATGAAGGGAGATACGTGAAACCGCTTTTTAAATTCATAACTGCGCCAATCGGAGGAAGGATGCCGATTGTCCCATGAAGTAAACAGGTACCGGTGATACTCGAGCCAGGGAGTGTTTCGAATCTCCGCCACAATGTATTCCACCGCCCGATCCCGGGCGTCGAAGCAATAGTAGAAGCTGACCGGATTGAAGCTGACTCCGAAATACCGCAAATGGGTGAGCAGCCGTATCGGCCCCGTCGGCCACTCGCCGGTGCGGGCCTGAATCCAGCTCCGAACGGAAATACCCAAATCCACCCGCGGGTCCCCGGGATAGTCCCGCCGTCGAAAAACAGCCAGGTTTCGCCGTTCGACCGACCAGAAGGGATGCATGTCGACGACCGCGTCCAGTTCGGACAGGTCCAGGTACATCATGAACAGACGATATCGAAAGCTGTTTTCCACCGGTCGAAACCGGCGATGGCGAATGGTTCCTTCGTAAATGGCGCTATGCATCATTCAGGGTTTTTCCGAAGTCTTTGCACACCGCCAGGGCGCTGTTGACCCCGTCTTCATGAAATCCGGCCCCCCAATAGGCCCCGCAGAACCAGGTTCGATTGACCCCGTTGATCCGCTCCCGACGTCCCCGGGCCGCTACTCCTTCGGGATGATAGACCGGATGATGATAGACGAATTCCCGCAGGATGTGTTCGGGACGAATATCCCGGTTCTGGTTGAGGCTGACGCAGAAGGTCTTGGCCGAATCCAGGCTCTGGAGCATATTCATGTTGTAGGTCACATGCACCCGGTCGCCGCCGCTGCGGGGAATCCGATAATTCCAGCTCGCCCAGGCGGCCCGGCGGTCGGGCAACACCGAGATGTCGGTATGAAGCAGCACCTGGTTTTCCTGGTAGGGGATGGCGCCAAGGATTCTGCGTTCCTCGTCCGAAGGGTCCCCCAGCATGGCCAGGGCCTGATCGCTGTGGGCCGCGATCACCACCGCATCAAACCTCTCCGGCTTTCCATCCCGAGATGTGACTTCCACATGATCCGGGCTTCGCCGCACGGATTGCACGGGGCTGTTCAGCCGAATCCGCTCTCTGAAACGGTGCGTCAGCGGCCCGATATAGGAACTCGAACCGCCGCGGATCACATACCACCGGGGTTGATTGACCACGTTGAGAAACCCGTGGTTGTCGAAAAACCGGACGAAATAGCGGGCCGGAAACAGCCGAAACCCTTTGGGGTCGGCGGACCAGATGGCCGCCCCCATGGGCAGAATGAAATGGCGGACAAAAGACCGGGAGTAGCGTTTTCGGGCCAGATATTCGCCCAGGGTGACCCGGTGATCGTTTTCCAGCAGCAGGGCTTTGGACCCGAGCCGAAACCGGAAGATATCCAGCAGCATTCGATAGAAAGGAAGCGACAGAAGATTCTGACGCCGTGCAAACAGGGCGTTGAGCGAGCTGGGGGAGTACTCCAGCCCGGTCTGTTCACATTTGACGCTGAAACTCATTCGGGACGGCCGGCGGGCAATGGACAGCCGCTCCATCAACCGCACGAAATCGGGATAGGTTTTTTCATTGAAGACGATAAACCCGGTGTCCACCGCCCGGGTCCGCTCCCCGTCCGACACCTCCACCGTGCGGGTATGCCCGCCGATGTAGTCGTTGGCCTCAAAAACGGTGATGTCGTGATCCCGGTTCAATAGACGGGCGGTGACCAGACCCGAGATTCCGGCGCCGATAATCGCGATTTTCATGGCTGAATATTCCGAAAAGATTGCAATAGAAATTTTTAATTAGCTCTACTAAAAAAGAATAATTATCTCAAGGAAAAAATCAGGGGGAAAGGAGTCGGATCGAGCAAAGAAATCGGAATTGGATCCGGAGGCAAAAAAATCTTATTTAAAATCCAGGGCCAGAGCCCCGTCCCAGTCCGAAGGCGGATTTTCCCGAAATTCCCGGCACCGTTTCAAAAAAGTGCGGGTGATCGGATCATCAGGGACACTCCGACGGCATTCTTCAAAATAGGAAACGGCGGTTTCCCAGCTCCCCATTTTATACAGTTTCATGGCCTTGGTATAATGATCCATAAAAGATTCATCAAAGACATCCGCATCCTGTTCCACCGCATAGATGCTGGTGGCGGTCTCCTTTCCCTTGACCTTCACCCGATCCACCTCACGGAAGAAAACCTGATCCGCCACGCTCTCCATCACCGCTTCCGATACCAGAATCCGCTTTTGATAATGTTTCGTGAGCCCCTCCAGCCGGGAAGCCAGATTGACGGTGTCGCCGATGACGGTGTAGTCGAACTTGTCGGCCGACCCGATATTGCCGACGATGGCCACCCCTTCGTGAATGCCGATCCCGATGTCGAACCCTGTTTCCGGCAGGACCAGGTCGCCGGTATCCACCGAGTCCAGGGCCTGAATCATCTCTTCGGCAGCCCGGACCCCCCGAAGCCCGTTGTCGGGATAGCTGGTGGGGGCCCCGAAAACGGCCAGAATCGCATCCCCGAGAAACTTATCGATGGTGCCGCCGTGGGCCTTGATGATCCCGCCCATAATGCTGAAATAACGGTTCAGAAATGAGACGATGGCCTCGGCCGAGTTGTTCTCGGAAATCGTGGTAAAGGACCGGATATCTGAAAAAAGCACCGCCACCCGCCGTTTTTCCCCGGTCATCAGGGATTCGTCGGTCTGCCGCTCCACCAGATCGTCGATGATCTCGTCCGGGACGAATTTGGCAAAGACCTTCCGCACCCGATCCTCCATTTCCGATATCTGGTTGAAGAGAACGGCGTTTTCAATGATGGTCCCGCCGCAATGGGCGAACACCCCGATGTTGTTGAGGATGTAATCGGAAAAATAGTGGTTGGTCAGATGCCCCACATGAAGACTTCCGATCACCTTTCCGCCCTTTCCTTGAATGTCGAAATCGGCATAGGAGCTGATCCCGCCCGCATCCATTCGGGGCCGGTCGAAATCCTTTCGATCCTCGATGCCCAGGAATACTTGCCGGGTATTGTCCAGGTTGAGCTGTGCAAAGTGTTTGTGAAAATCATTCAGACAGATATGGTAAAAATCATCCACATCGGACCGGACCAGTTGTTCTTTCGGGCGGATATAGGCCACCGGCCGGCGGTTGTACCGGATCAGGATGACCGCGACATGATACTCGCACACTTTGGAGAGAATATCGAAAATCCGTTCCATGGTCTGAGGAATGGAGCCGATGCTCTTTCCGGTCTCCCCCAAGAGATTGACCAAGGCCGATTGAAACAACTGCTGATCCAGCACCGACCCGATCATTTCAAACACCCCTTCCCGGTTCAGGGTTCGGCCGTCCTCCCGAATCAGGTTCCGATCGATGCCGTCGGTTTGAATGAGCCGGCCGATTTCTCCTTTGAGCCGGTCGAGGTTGTCGAAATCCTTGTTGATAAAGGCGTCCACCCCGGAGTTGAAGGCCCAGTATTTGTCTTTGTCTTCGGCCAGGCTGGTATGCATGATGATGGGAATATCCCGAACTCCCCGGCGACTCTTCAGAAGGCGGCTGGCCTGATAGCCCTGGATCAGCGGCATTTCCACATCCATAATGATCAGATCGGGAATCTCTTGGTAGGCCATCTGAACACCTTCCACCCCGTCCC
>JAABSQ010000276.1 GCA_011390315.1 Desulfobacteraceae bacterium | reverse complement strand
TCCCGAAGTCGATAAATAATATCGATCACCGCCTCCCGGGAAGGGATCGGTTCATAGGCGATATGGTGCGGACAGGTATTCTGCTCGCACCCCTGAATGATCTCCTCCACGATGCCCGGGAGCTGTTCCCGGTACTTCATATGGGCGATCACATCGGTCTTGCAGCTTCTTTCGTGATGTCTGTTCTGGGTATCCATTTGAGTCCTCCTGGGCGTCCTCCTGCCGGGATCCTTCTGATGTTCTTCTGAAAATACCTGTTAAGTCCGAATACCTTCAGCAGGCCCGTGCCTTCACCCAATAGGGGGACATTTCCCTGAGCCGGGCGATGAGAGGGGGCAATTCCTCGAGCACGAAGCCGACCTC
>JAABSQ010000275.1 GCA_011390315.1 Desulfobacteraceae bacterium | reverse complement strand
CTCTTCCCGTGTATTGTAGATGCTGAGGCTGAAGCGAACGGAGCCGTGGGCCGCGGTAAACGGCACCCCCATGGCCCGCATGACGTGGGAAGGCTCCAAAGAGCCGGAGGTGCAGGCCGATCCGGAAGAGGCGCAGACCCCCAGCTCGTCCATCATCAGCAGAATCGCTTCCCCTTCTACGTATTCGAAAGAGATATTGGTGGTATTGGGCAGCCGGTTTTCCGGGTCGCCGTTGACCATGGAATTGGGCACCCGCTCCAGCAATCCGGCCTCCAGCCGGTCCCGAAGCTCCCGGACCCGGGTGTTCTCCTCTTCCAGATGGGCGCCGGCCAGTTCCGCCGCCTTGCCCATTCCCACGATGGAGGCCACGTTTTCGGTGCCGCCCCGCCGGCCCGATTCCTGGTGTCCGCCGACCATGAAGGGGGAAAACTTGGTCCCCTTTCGAACATACAGCGCTCCCACCCCCTTGGGCCCGTGAAGCTTATGACCGGAAAGGGAGAGCATGTCGATGACGCTGTTTTGAAGATCGATGGGAATTTTGCCCACCGCCTGGACCGCATCGGTGTGAAATACGATGCCGCGGGAGGTGACCTCCCGGGCGATCTCTTCCACCGGAAAGATGACGCCGGTTTCGTTGTTGGCCCACATGACGCTGACCAGAGCGGTGTCATGGGTGAGATGTTTGTAGAGATAATCGAGGTCCAGCCGCCCTTTTTCATCCACCGGCACGAAGGTGGTGCGGTATCCGTTGCGGGCGAGGTATTCCCCCAGGTTTTTGATGGCGGAATGCTCCACCCGGGTGGTGACGATGTGCTTCTTGTCGGGGTAGGACCTCAGAGCCGCCCAGATCGCTGTGCTGTCGCTTTCGGTGCCGCAGCTGGTAAAAACGATCTCTTCCGGCGACGCCCCCATCAGATCGGCCGCCCGGGAGCGGGCCTCCTTGACCTTCATCCCGGCCTGACGGGCAAACCCGTACATGCTGGAGGGGTTGCCGTATTGCTCCCGCAGAATGGGGAGCATCTCATCCACCACTTCCGGGGCCACCCGGGTCGTGGCATTGTTGTCGAAATAGATGATGTCTTTCATTCCTGCACCTCCTCGACCACCAGGTCCGGAACCACGAATTCCCTCAGTTTCTTTTCGACGAAGTCTTTCAAGGTCACATTGGCCGACTTGCAGCTTGCACAGGTGCCTTTGAGTTTCACCTGCACCCGGTTTCCGTCCACATCCACCAGTTCGATATCTCCGCTGTCTTTTTTCAGGGCCGGTTTGACTTCCCGCTCCAGGGTTTCTTCGATCAGTTTAATCTTCTGGATATTGCTCAGCTTTCGGGGCGCCGTCTTCTCAACAGGCGCGGGAGCGCCGTATTCCTGAATAAGGGCCTCGATCTGTTCGTGGCATTTGCCGCAGCCGCCGCCCGCCTTGATGTAGTTGGTGACATCCTCCACCGCTTTGAGCTGGTGCTGAGACAGAGCCTTTTTGATTTCCACATCGGTAACCCCGAAGCATTCGCAGACCACCTCCCCCTCCTTTTCTTCCACCGGGGTTCCCCGGTAACAGGCGATGGCCTTTTCCAGAGCCTCCTGCCCCATGACCGAACAGTGCATCTTTTCTTTGGGAAGCCCCCCGAGAAAGTCCACAATGTCCTGGTTGGTGATCTTCTCGGCCTCGACCAGGGTTTTGCCCTTGAGCATTTCGGTCAGGGCCGAGGAAGAAGCGATGGCGCTGGCGCAGCCGAAGGTTTTGAACTTCACATCCGTGATCCGTTCATTTTCATCCAACTTCAGAAAGAGCTTCAGCGCGTCTCCGCAGGCCATGGAACCGACCTCCCCGACCGCGCTGGCATCCTCGATTTCACCGACGTTTTTCGGATTAAGGAAATGCTCCCTAACCTTATCTGAATATTCCCACATATATATCACCTCTCCTGGTAATTTGATTGGATTGCCGAATTCGAATGTTCGATCTTTGCTGAAAATCGCATTATCATCTCATACTTATAACCACGATGACGGAAAAAAAAAGAGATCACCTCCTTTCTCTTGAAATTTCGAAAAAATACAGGATTCCCCCTATTTTCTAACGGATGCTTTCAGGGATACGTTTGTCTATTCATTCATATAAGCCGTTCAACCCACTTGTTCAAATTCCGAAAGGAGTAACCCCATGCCGGAAAATACCGGAAACAGAGAAATTCACCTGAAAAGCCGTCCCAAGGGCATGCCGACGGAAGAACACTTCAAACTGGTGGAAACCCCGATTCCCCAACCCGAATCGGGAGAGGTACTGGTGAGAAACATTTTCATGTCGGTGGACCCCTATATGCGGGCTCGAATGCGCGAAGGGAAAAGCTATGTGGAACCGTTTCAGGTCGGGAAACCCTTGGACGGCGGATGTGTGGGCCAGGTCGTCCGCTCCGAAAACGGACGGTTTGAGGTCGGCGCCTACGTCCTGGGCGCCAAAGGATGGCGGGAATACTATGTGTCCGACGGCGGAGATCTGACCCGAATCGATCCGGGCGTCGCACCCGTTCAGGCCTTCCTGGGTGTGGTCGGCATGACCGGCATGACCGGTTACACCGGTCTGCTGAAATTCGGCCGTCCCGCGGAGGGCGACACCGTCTTTGTCTCGGCCGCGGCCGGGGCGGTGGGTTCGGTGGTCTGCCAGGTGGCCAAAATTAAAGGCTGTCGGGTTATCGCCAGCGCCGGATCGGAAGAAAAACTCGAGTGGCTCCAATCCGAAGCCGGCGTGGACCAGACCATCCATTATAAGCGGACCGAGGACCTGGCGGCTGAACTCGAACGAAAATCACCGGATGGCATCGACATCTATTATGAAAACGTGGGCGGAGATCACCTGGAAGCGGCTTTGGCCAACATGAACGATGCCGGTCGGGTGGTCATGTGCGGGCTGATCTCCCAATACAACGCCGAGGAATCCCCCTGCGGACCCGGCAATCTTTTCAATGTAATCACCAAACGACTCACCATGAAGGGGTTTATCGTCTCCGACCACATGGATGAATACGATGCCTTTCTTTCGGATATGGCCGAATGGATTCAAGCAGGCAAAATCAAATGGAAAGAGACGGTGTTCGAAGGGATCGAAAAAGCGCCGGAAGCCTTTATCGGCCTCTTTCACGGCGAGAATTTCGGAAAGATGCTGGTCCGGATCGGCCCGGACCCCGCCGTTTGATCTCCCCTCTTTTCTTCAGCCCCGCTTCAGCTTTCTCAATACCTACTCCTTCAAGCCTTCTCCGCCCGACCAAAATCGGGCGGCGCCTTTAATTCCAATTTTCACATCTCGTTCCGATGGCTTCCTCGATCTGGTGTAAAATTTGCTAACACCATATCTGTAGAAGCGGAAAACTTCTCTTGCAATTTCAGCCCGAATCTGATCCATAAGACGGCTTTTTCGACTGAGCGGATCATCTGTCGAATTGGTGAACAGTTTGGTGGACGGTTCGGATGGACGCCTTGGCGGGCCGGTTTGATGAACAGATTCGGTGCAAGCCATCGACGCAGAAACTTTTTCTCTAACAGATCTTCAGAAATTGGAGCAGATAAAACTCACATACAAACCATTGATTTTAAAAGAATACAAAGAAAGCATCACAAAAAAGAGGTTCAATTCTTCACGAACCGGTGATTTTTTTTATCATCATCCTTTGAATCAACTTCTTCAAATCTTGATGATTGTAGATGGTAAAGGGAATCAGCTTGACTTTAATATTCGGAACAACTAAGGAGCGGCGGCAAAAAATGGTTGGACTTTCTCATTTGAAACACCTTGGTGTGAATTTTTGCAGAGGTGAACATAAAAAAATTCGGAAATCCGAAAAAACGCTTCGAGATGCCGCCGGCAAAATGGATAATCCGCATCGTCAGCGAATCGATCGATTGCGAAGGGCCAGCGGCATGAAACGGGAACATTTTGATGCCACGGTCATGGACCTGATCGCCCGGCAGAAAGCGGATCTGGTCCAAGGCGAATTGTCCGAGCGGCTCGCCCTCACTGAGTCGGAATTTCAGGACATGATCGAAATAGACGGCGTCATATATCTGTATCTGATCTGGCTCGACCGAATTCCGGCAACTCCCGACCGGACCCCCGCCCATCCCCCGAACCGGTGGAAAAACCGAAATATCCCTCTTACCTCCGAAATGGCCCAGTGGCTTCATGCCATGGAACGGACCGAAAGGATTCTAAAAAAGATCGGCTCGGACGGGTAACCCTCTGTCGGCAGGTCTGAAGTCGATTTCCTCTCTAAAACAAATTGTCCCAATGGAACATAGGAGGAAAAGCCTCCTCCCCGTTTAGGGTATTCCGAAGGTAAAAATCCGGTTCACCCCGATTTACTTGCCTCCGCCGATATGGCAAAATTCAATTCAACATCAAATTAACGCCGGAAGGAGGAGGCCCAATGTATAAGAAAAAAACATCCAAAGAAGAAATTCTCACCGTCTGCGCCAATTGCCAGAAAGTGAGAGCGGATGACGGGGTGTGGCTGCACGATTCGTATTTTTTACAAAAATACCCTTCGGTCAAGGTGACCCACAGCATTTGTCCGAAATGCCTGAAGCAGTTATATCCCTATCTGTATGAAGCCACTATGGAACGAACGGCTTCGGAAAAACAGGGAAAAAAGCCGATACCCATGGGCTGATCGACACCTGATGAGAATGGGGAAAAAATGATTGCCGGCAAAAAAGGTAAGGTTT
>JAABSQ010000274.1 GCA_011390315.1 Desulfobacteraceae bacterium | reverse complement strand
CTCGATTTCTCCAAAATCGAGGCGGGCCGCCTGGAGCTGGAAAATGCCGAATTTCGCCTCGGGGATATCTTGAAAAACCTCACCGACCTTTTCACCGAAAAGGTGTCTGAAAAGGGGATCGAGCTGATCATTTCCGTGGCCGACGGGGTGCCCGCCCACCTGGTGGGGGATTCCCTTCGGTTGAGCCAGCTCTTGATCAACCTGACCAACAACGCCATGAAGTTCACCGACCGGGGAGAGGTGGTGATTCGCGTCTCTCTGATTACTCGAAAAGGAGATCGGGTTCGGCTGCGGTTCGAGGTGGCCGACTCCGGCATCGGCATCGACCGGGCGGTGCTGCCCACCCTGTTCAGCTCCTTCAGCCAGGCCGACAGCTCCACCACCCGCCGGTACGGCGGAACCGGCCTGGGTCTGGCCATCTGCAAGCAGCTGGTGGAGCTGATGGGCGGGGAAATCGGGGTGGAGAGCGAATCGGATAAAGGCAGCACCTTTTATTTTACCGCCGAACTAGGGATCTGCGGACCGCAGGAACCCGGCGTCGACCGGCCGAGCCCGGAATGGGTCCGGAACCTCAAGGTGCTGGTGGTGGACAACAACGATACCTCCCGGGAGGTGTATACGGAAGTGTTGAGGTCTTTTGCCGGGCAGATCGCCTCCTGCGGCTCCGGCGAAGCGGCCCTGCGGGAACTGGTCGCCGCCGCGGATTCTGAGGCTCCCTTTCATCTGGTTCTGATGGACTGGCGCATGCCCGGCATGGACGGCATCACCACCCTGGAAAAAATCCGGGGAACCGAGGGGCTCTCCCATCTGCCGGTGATTATCATGACCGCCTTCGGCCGGGAAGCGGTCCGGCACCGGGCCGGAGAGGCCTCCGCCGACGCCTTTTTGATCAAGCCGGTCAAGCCTTCTCTGCTGTTCGACACCATTCTGGGGATCTTCGGCCCCGAAAACGGCCCGGAGAACGGCCGAAAAAAGAGGTCCCCATCCGATCCCTGCGAGTATGTGGAAAAAATTCAGGGAAGCCGGCTGCTTCTGGTGGAAGACAACCTCATCAACCAGCAGGTGACCACCGAAATGCTCCAAAGCGCCGGGGTGATCGTGGATACCGCCGACAACGGGGTGGACGCCCTTCGGGCGATACAGGCGGCCCGGTATGACGGCCTGCTGATGGACATTCAGATGCCGGAGATGGACGGATACGAGGCCACCCGCATCATCCGCAACGAGCCGCGATTTCAGAACCTGCCGATTATCGCCATGACCGCCCATGCCTTGAAAGGGGATATGGAAAAATGTATCGAGGCGGGAATGAACGATTACGTCACCAAACCCGTTCAGTCGGAGCGGCTGTTTGCGGCGCTGGCCCGATGGGTCACCCCTTCGGGATCTCCCGACCTGCCGGCGGCGACGGCGGAGGACCCGGCCGGGGAGGTCGATTTTCCCAACCGGCTGCCCGGAATCGATCTGCCGGCGGCCCTGACTCGAATTAAACGAAAGGGCCTCTTTCGAAAACTCCTGCTGGAATTCGTGGATCGCCATTCCGATACCGCCCGGGAGATTCGCACCGCCCTGAATACCGGGCATCCGGATCACGCCCTGCGGCTGATCCATAACCTGAAAGGGGTGGCCGGAAACTTTTCCGCCACCCATCTGTATGCCGCGGCCCTGGCCCTGGAATCGACCCTTCGAAAGGGGGATACGGAAGCGGCTTCGACCCGGTTGCCGGCTTTTGAAGCGGCCCTGGATCGGGTGCTGAAAGGGGCGAACCGGCTTCGGGACACTGCGGAAAGGGATTCCCGGGAGGCCGCCGAACCGATCCCGAATGAAAAGGGGGCGGACCTGTCGGAGATCGCCGGTCTGTCGGCGAAGCTGGCCCGTCTTCTGGAAGACCACGATTTTGCGGCGGAGGAGGTCTTTGAACAGCTTCGAAAGCGGTTGATGCAATCCAAGGCACGGGACCTGACGCCGGACCTGGAGGCTCACATCAACGCCCTTGACTTCGAAGGGGGGGTAGGGGTACTCAAGAAAATCGCCCACCGGTTGCATGTCTCCTTGAATTTGAATGGAAATGGTTGATCCAAGTGTGAAGCAGAGAATTTTGATTATCGATGATGAGCGGTCCAATATCAAACTGCTGGCCGGTGAATTGCAAAGCCGATACCGAATCTCTTTTGCTCTCAACGGGGAGGACGGCCTGCGCATCGTTCAGGGGGAGCTGCCGGTCGATTTGATTCTGCTCGATATCATGATGGAGGGGATGGACGGATACGAAGTCTGCCGGCGCCTCAAATCCGATCCCCAGACGCGGAACATTCCGGTGATTTTCATCACCGCCATGAACGAGGTGGCGGATGAGACCAAGGGCCTCGAAATCGGGGCCGTGGATTACATCACCAAACCCTTTACCATGGCCATCGTCAAGGCCCGGGTCCGGACCCATCTGGAACTCAAGCGGCATCGGGATCTGCTCGAAAATCTCTCCTCTCTGGACGGACTCACCGCCATTTCCAATCGCCGCCGGTACGACGAAGTGATTCAGCGGGAGTGGAAACGGTCCCAGCGGGAGGCCACGCCGCTGTCTTTGATTCTGATCGATATCGACCATTTCAAGTCCTATAACGACACCTACGGCCATGCCGCCGGAGACGACTGCCTCAAACAGGTGGCCAAGACCCTGGCCGCATCGGTCAACCGGCCCGGCGACCTGGTGGCCCGCTACGGGGGCGAAGAGTTCGTGGTGGTGCTTCCCCGGACCGACCCGGAGGGGGCCGCCTTGGTGGCCGAAAAGATGCGCCGGGAAATCGAATCCCTTGACATTCGCCATGAATCCTCCCCCACCGCCGGTTGCCTGACCATCTCCCTCGGGGTGGCCACCACCCTGCCCACGCCCCACGAATCCCCACGGGAACTGGCCGGAGCCAGCGACCGGTCCCTCTACCAGGCCAAACGCAACGGACGGAATCAGGTTCAACAGGTTCAACTGGAAACCACTTCAGGGAGCTGAAAACGAGCATCCGGACACTCCCTGGAGCAGCTGAACTACAAGGATTTTTGATAAGCAGGGATTTTCCCTCGCCATGGGTCATCCCTGCTTATCCGAAATCCTTGTAGTTCTGGCGGGCAGGTCACCCCTTGAAGCAGCTGAACAAACGGGGCAAATCTTCGAATTAAATCAAAACCCCTGCAAGTCTTCATCATCAAACGGTATCACTTGATCCGGCCGTTTTTGATGGAATGCCGCTTCGGCCGATGAATCAAGGGATATCTGCCTGCGGCCTCGGGACGGTTGGGTCTCCCGCGGGTCGGATAGACTGCCGCTGTTTTCATTCAACACCTGCTCCACATGGGCGATGGCCTGGTTGATCTGTTCAATGCCCATGGACTGCTCCCGGGCCGAGACGGCGATGCTGGAGAAGATTTCCGTGGATTTTTCAAGAACCTCCCGCAATCCTTTGAACCCTTCATGGTTTTTGCGCACCTGTTCATGGCCCGCATGAATCTTTCGGACCGTACCCTCGATCAGGGCGGAGGTGTTTTTCGCGGCATCCGCCGCGCGAATGGCCAGGTTCCGCACCTCATCGGCGACCACCGCGAAACCCGCCCCGGCTTCTCCGGCCCGGGCCGCCTCCACCGCAGCGTTGAGGGCCAGCAGATTGGTCTGGAAGGCGATTTCGTCGATGGTTTTGATGATCTTGGAGGTTTCTTCGCTGGATCTGGTGATCTCATCCATAGACCCGGTCAATTGATCCATGGATGCACTGACTTCGGAGACGATGGCATTGGCCTGTTCCATGACTTCGTCCGCCTCGCCTGTTTTTTCGGCGGTCTGGCGGGTGAGGGAGGCCATCTCTTCCAATGAGGAGGAGGATTCCTCCATGGACGAGGCCAGATGGGAAATCGTGTTCTGAAGGCGTTGATGGGCATCGATATTGGTGACGATTTCGATATGCCCGATTTTTTTGCCCTTGCGGTCTCGAATATAGCTGGTATCCACCTGCATGTAGGTGCTGGGTCTGTCGGGATATTCCTGGTTGTAATGGGTTCGGGGGTTGCCCTGGCGAAGACTTTCGATGCCGCAGTTTTCAGTGCCGCAGATATCCGCTTTCCAATTGGAGCAGTGTTTACCCAGGCAGGACTCCTTGTCCAGTCCGTGCATGGCGAGAAGCCCTTCGGTGACCTTGTTGATGAACACCCAGTTCATGTCCATATCGGTGACCGTAATCGGCAATTGGACCGCATCCAGGGAGCCTTCCAGGTAAATCATCCGCCGATCCAGCTTGCCGACCATTCGAATGCCGAAGAAAATGCAGATCAAGGTGATCCCCGACGCCACGGCCCACGCCGCGGGGGTTCCGAACCAGAAGCCGCCGATCATGGCGGCCAGGATAATGATATAGTTGACTGCGATTCTGTTTTTGGGGGACAGGTATTTCATGTTTGGCTGTTCTCCTCGATAAGGGGGTAGGGATCGCGACCACATCCATAACAGAAAGTATACCTCTCAGTATACCCGATTTTTCATCAAATGGAAGGAAAAAACCGGGGCTTGCCGCCGGCTTATTCCACAAACACGAGGACGCCCAGCCATTGGGCGAGAAAGCGGTTGCGGTTCAGAGATCGGATGCCGGAGGAGGGATCTGCGATTTTCACCGAATCCGGTGTGGTTTCAAGGACGACGACCCAGTGATCCTGAAGAAAAGACAATCGGACGTTGGCCATGGCCGGCCGCTGTAAACCGCGAAGGTCCTGCCAGTCGGCGCGGATCATCACCACCTCATGGTCCGAACCGGACAGTTTCCTTCGCAATCCCAGGGCGGCGCCGATTTCGTCGGTACCGGTGACGTAATTGGTGCCGGAGAGTTCCGCCATTTCCCGCTCGGAAGTAGGCATGCCGAGCCGGGTCAACAATGTAGCCGATGCGGCCGCCCCGCAGCTGAATTTCGTGGTTTGAAGAACGACCCCGTTCTGATTGGGAAGAGATATAAACCGATCGGTACGGGATTGAACCTTGGCCCATCCGGTATAAAGAAGAGACAGGAAAAGCACTGCCGACAAGAGTCCCAGACCGAATTTCTCCCGCCGTTTGCCTGCCTGGGCGATACCCAGCCCGAACAGCATGAGCGCGAAAAAAGAGGGCCACCAGGGTTGGATGTGTGCATACCAGACATAGGGAATCATT
>JAABSQ010000273.1 GCA_011390315.1 Desulfobacteraceae bacterium | reverse complement strand
CCATCACCCATCACCCATTGCCTATAGCCTATCGCCTATCGCCTTTCCCCTCAGCCCTCAGCCCTCAGCCCTCAGCCCTTGAAACTTGAACCTTGAACCTTGAACCTCCTATTACCCACCCCCTATCACCCATCACCCATCACCCATTCCCCTATCCCCTGCATTAAAAATCTTGACTTATCTCACGAATATCTTTAATTTTCAATCGCTATGGCAAATTGTAAAAGCGTCACGGATTTCTTCTTTCCACGTCGATAAAAAGGTTACTTGCGACATGTTTATTATTGGTAATTTCCTGATCGCTCTGGCAACGGTTGTCGATTATGTTCTGATTTTCTTTATGTGGATCGTGATCGCCCGTGCGGTGCTCTCCTGGGTCAATCCGGACCCGTATAATCAGATCGTGCGGATTATCTACAGCATCACCGACCCGGTACTCGATCGCATCCGCGGATGGCTTCCGGTGAGTTACGGCGGCATCGATTTTTCGCCGATTATCGTCTTTTTACTGATCATCTTTCTTCAGAAATTTCTGGTCACCAGCATATTCGCGCTGGGCAAATCCATGATGTAATGTTTTTACCGAGGGAGCATAATGGCTAAAATCGACGCATTTTTCAAACTGATGAACGACCAGGGGGCCTCCGACCTCCATCTGGTCTCGGGACAACCGCCGGCACTCCGGCTGCGGGGCGATATCGAACGGGTCAAGTACAAGGTGCTCGACAACGACGGCCTCAAAGCGATGCTCTATGAAATCGCCCCGGAAGACAAGATCAAAGTCTTCGAAGAAACCGGCGACGTGGATTTCGGGTATGAAATTCCCGGTCTGGCCCGTTACCGGGCCAATTTTTTCATGCAGAAAAACGGATGCGCCGCGGTCTTTCGGGAAATTCCCAGCACCATTCTGACCGTCGAGCAGCTGGGGCTTCCGCCGGTGATCGCCAAACTGGCCAACCTGCCCCGAGGACTGATTCTGGTGACCGGGCCGACGGGAAGCGGCAAATCCACCACCCTGGCGGCCATTATCGACGAGGCCAACAAAACCCGCAAGGACCACATCCTGACCATCGAGGATCCGGTGGAATTCGTCCATACCAGCCAGGGGTGCATCATCAACCACCGGGAGGTGGGCACCCATACCACCACCTTTTCCGCCGCCTTGCGGGGCGCGCTTCGGGAAGACCCGGACATCATCCTGGTCGGGGAGCTTCGAGACCTGGAAACCATTTCCCTGGCGGTGGAGGCGGCCTCCACCGGCCATCTGGTGTTCGGCACCCTGCACACCAACAGCGCCGCCAAAACGGTCGACCGAATGATCGAGATCTTTCCGGCCAACCAGCAGCAGCAGATCCGATCCACCCTGTCGGACGGCATCCGCGGCATCATCTGCCAGAGCCTGTTTAAACGCATCGACGTCAAGGGCCGGGTCGCGGCCCTGGAAATCTGCATCGCCACCCCGGCGGTGCGAAACCTGGTCAGGGAAAACAAGACCTACCAGATTCCGTCGGTAATGCAGACCGGAAAAAAATACGGCATGCAGCTGCTCGACGACGCCATCATGGAACTGATGGAAAAGGGCAAGATCAGCTCCGATGAGGCCTATATGAAAAGCAATGAAAAATCGCGGTTTCGGCCCTTTCTCAAGAATCCGCCCACCGATTTCACCGACGCCTAGCCGTGCCGGTCGGCCGACCCTGATGATCCTTCATCCATATCAAGCCACCCCTTAGACCGAGTGGAATATCATGAGAAAACAAGAAATCGATTATATTCTCACCCGCATGCTCGACGCCTACGGCAATGTTTCCGATCTCAATGTCACCGTGGGAAAGCCCTTTCAGGTGGAGACCTCGGGCCAGCTGGCCACTGTGGAAGTCGACCCGCCCTTTGATGAACTGACCCCGTTTCAGACGGAAATCTTCGCCCTCAACCTGATCAACGGCGACCGGCGGCTCACTGAAATCCTGGTCAAAGAAGGCTCCTGCGACCTGGCCTATGCCCTGCCGGGAAAGGCCCGGTTCCGGGTCAACATTTTTTCCCAGCGAAATATGTATTCGGTGGTCTGCAGAAAGCTGGAGACCAAGATCCCGACCATTCACGATTTGAATCTGCCCAAAGCCTTCGTCAAGATGACCGAAGAGCGAAACGGCATCATTTTCGTGACCGGGGCCACCGGCAGCGGTAAATCGACTTCACTGGCGGCGGTGCTCAACTCGGTCAACGAGAGCCGCGCGGTGCATGTGGTCACCCTGGAGGATCCGGTGGAATTTTCCCACCCCCACAAAAAAGCCACCTTCAATCAGCGGGAGCTGGGCCAGGATTTCGATGAATTTTCCAGCGGGTTGAGGGCCGCCCTTCGGCAGGCCCCCAAGATCATTCTGGTGGGGGAAATGCGGGACCGGGAGACGGTGGAGATCGGCCTCAGCGCCGCGGAAACCGGGCACCTGGTTCTGAGCACACTTCATACCGTGACCGCCGGCCAGGCCATCGAACGTATCCTGGGCATGTTCACCATCGAAGAGGAACGCCAGATCCGCATGCGGTTGGCCGGAACCATCCGCTGGATCGTCTGCCAGCGGCTGCTGCCCAAAGTGGGCGGCGGTCGGGTAGCGGCTTTCGACGTGATCGGCAGCAACCTGCGGGTCAGAGACGTGATCTTGCACGGCGAAACCGAAGGCAAGACCTTTTACGATATTCAGGAAGCCAGCCGGGCCTTCGGGATGATGACCTTTGACATGTATATCGTGGAGCTTTATGAAAAAGGCCTGATCTCCGAAGAGAATGCCCTTTCCTATGCCACACGAAAGGCGGTGGTGGGCCGGGGCATCGACCAGGTCAAGAGCAAGCGGGGCGAGTCCACCACCGACATCAGCGATCTCGAAATGGCCACATAGGAGCGGCATATGAAAATCACCTGTGACAATTGCCGGAAAAAAATCAAAATTCCGGATGATAAAATACCGGAGGGAAAATCCTTTTCCCTTCCCTGCCCGAACTGCAAACACAAGGTTTTGGTGCAATCCCCGGTCACATCCGGCGCCGCCAAGAAACAAGCCGAGCCTTCCGGCCGAAAAGCCCCCGACCCTTCGCCGAAAAAGCCCGCCGAGACCGGCTCCGGGGACACCGCCGCCGACAATGGTGCGCCCATCAATCCCTTTGAATTTCTGGAAGAAGGCGCCAAAACCGCGGTGATCTGTGAGCCGGACCCGGAAAGAAGGGCCCGAATTCGCGAAGTGGTCGAGGCCATGGAATACCACATTCTGGAGGCCGAAAACGCCCGGGACACCCTGAAACAGATGCGGTTCCATGATTTCGACCTGGTCGTGCTCAATGAATTGTTCGACACCCGGGATGCGGAAATGAACCATGTCCTCAAATATCTCAGCCAGTTGAACATGACCGCCCGGCGCAAGATGTTCCTGGTCCTTCTCTCGGAGAATTTGCGGACCATGGACAAAATGCAGGCGTTCAACAAAAGCGTCAACCTGATCGTCAACCTGAACGATATGGGCAATTTCGAAAGAATTCTTCAAGCCGGGATTACGGATCACGACAATTTCTACCGGGTCTTCAAGGAGATCTTCACCCGAGTCAAGGGATACTAGACGGCGCCGAGGCTTTTATCAAGGTGTTTCGAGACAACCGAGGCTTTCTGTAGCCGATCAGGTCAACACCGGTTTGCCCGGGATCTTCGGAATGATCATCCCGATCAGCACCAGCTGGAGGGCCAGGCCCAGGCCGGTCAACACAAAGGCCGAGGCAAATGCCAGTCGATAGGCGAACATCTCCGCATACCCGAACGCGATGGCCACATCGGTGATGGGACCCGCGATTACCGTGCCGGCCAAGCCCCAACTCAGAAAAAAAGTGGCGTTGAAGATGCCGAAGCGTTTGGCCCGAATCCGCGGCGGAATGAGGGCCGCGGCAAAGGCATAGGAAGAGGCATACACCACGGCATGGGAGGCGCCCAGGAAAAAACTGCCCAGGTAGATCAGCCCCAGGTCGGAGCCGGCGGCGAATATCGCCAGCCCCGCCATGCCCAGCCCGGCCCCCAGGCACAAGGTCCTGCCGTTTCCGATGCGCCGGCCCAGCCATCCGACCCCGATTCCCCAGAAGATGATCGCCAGCGACTGCATATTGACGATGTAGCTCAAGGTGCTGCTGGAAACCCCGAACCCGGTCTCCAGGACCAGGTATTGGGACACGATCACGGCCACCGAGTTCCGGCCGAAATTGATCAGCCCCATGGCGATCAGAAAAATCACGAAGATCCGGTCGGAGGCCGCCGCATCCATTCCGGGATCGGCTGCGGTTCCGGTTTCTTCCTGCCCGCCGATCCCCCCTTCGGGAACGAACATCATGGGGATGATTGAAATGAACATGGCCGCCGAGGCGACAAAAAACAGGCTCCCCTCCTGAAATCCCCATCCTTCGTAATACCGTCCCAGGCCGTCGTAGAGCAGCCCGCCGATCCAGACCCCGCCGATTCGGCCCAACCCCCCGATGCTGATCAGCCGCCCCTGCACCGCGTTCCGGTCTTCCTGCCGATAGATATCGGAAATCAGCGCACTCCACCCCACATTGGACATGGACCAGAAGATTTCAATCAGAGACAGCCCGATGATGATGATATACCCGGCCAGGGCTCGGTCCTCGGTGAGGGTATGCACATACCAGATCAAAACGGTGCCGATGCCCGCCAGCAGCTCTCCGCGGATGATCAGGGTGCGTCGCAGCTGAAGCCGGTCCGACAGATTGCCCCAGACAAAGGTCTGAAACACCACGTTGAGGATCATGGGCAGGGTGGCGAACAGGGTCGTCTCGGTGACATTCAGGCCCAGGTAATACCGCAGATAAATGGAAAGATAGCTGTAGAAAAGCCCCCGCCGGAACATGGCCAGGGCCTGAAAGGAGGAGACCCCCCAAAAGATGCGCCGTGAATAACCGCTGTCGCCCATGAACCCGCCTTCCTCCCCTGTATTCCCCTGTATTCAAAAATACTGAATACAATAGGCGCTTTTTCCGGAAATTCAAGTGGGCCTGATATCCGCTGAATCGAAGGAACCGGATATGGGGGAAGGAGAGGATTACCGATCCCGGTCAAAAAAAGACCGGATGATTCCTGAGTCCCGGGTATGGCTCAGTACCAGAAGCAGTTTAATGCGGGCTTTCGGGCCGGG
>JAABSQ010000272.1 GCA_011390315.1 Desulfobacteraceae bacterium | reverse complement strand
CCGAGGCCGAGGTGCTGTTGAACGTGGAAATCCTGGAGGTGAGCCGCTCCAAAGAGCGGCAGCTCGGTCTGGAACTCAATCCCCCGGCGGTGACCATGGGCATCGGCCAAGGCTCTGCCGGGGTGAACGCGGATGCCGTCTTTTCCGAGCGCGCCTCTCTGGACGCGCTGGCCGGCCTCTCCACTCAGGAGGTGCTGGTATCGGTGCCCACCGCCACCATCAACTTTCTCAAGCAGGATGCCGACACCCAGACCCTGGCCAGCCCCCAGATCCGGGTCAAGAACGGAAAAAAATCGAAGGTCCTGATCGGCGAGCGGGTGCCGCTTCGCACCAATCGCCGGGTCGATACTACCGGCGTGGTCACCTTCGATTTCCAGTATTACGAGATCGGGGTCAAGCTGGAGGCGATGCCGCTGATCAACCTCCATGGTGAAATCACCCTGGAATTGCGGCTGGAGGTGAGTTCTCTGGGGCCCAACCTGGGCACCTCTGAAGATCCCCAGTTTGCCATTCGGACCCGGACCGCCCAATCCATCATGACCATCTTCGACGGCGAAGCGGTGGTGATCGGGGGCCTGATCAGTGATGAGGAGCGGGATTCTCTGCGAAAGATACCTTTCCTGAGCGATCTCCCGGTGGTGGGGCGGCTGTTTACCAATGAAAACAGCCAGGAGACCCGCACCGACATTATTATGGCAATCACCCCCATCGTCACCCGGGATCAGGATGTTCCGAATCTGGATATCTCTGAGATCTGGTCCGGGTCCGAAAAAACCTTTTCCCTGACCGAGCCGTTCGAGAGCATTGCCGAACGGGAGGACAAATACCTGGATCGACCCCGGGAGGAAATCCCCGAGGACCTGGATCCGGACCCGAAGCCGGACCCGAGGCCGATCATGGGCGCCAGCGAAGACATGGTGATATTCGAGTCCATCGAAATCCGATAAAGGGCCGATGATTACCGTTACGGCCACCCTTTTCATCGTTCAGTGTTGGCCGAAACGATAATCAAATCCAGATAAGGTGAGAACATTGCGTCAAATAAAATGATGTCGAATACGATTTCGCGAAAATTTATGAATGCACGCGGCGTGACCCTGATAGAGCTGACGGTCACCCTGGCCATCCTGTCGATTCTGGCCACCGGCATCATGCCCTTGTCCAAACTGATGTACAAGCGGACCCGGGAGGTGGAACTGAGGCGACACCTCAGGAGCCTCCGCACGGCTCTGGACGAGTACAAACGGTTTGTGGACGAGGGGAAGATACCGGCCGAGGCTGCATCCAGCGGTTATCCGGAATCCCTGGAGGTTCTCGTGGAAGGGGTGGAGCTGCAGGGCCCGGAACCCATGAAACGGAAGTTTCTTCGAAGGATTCCCAAAGACCCGATGACCGAAGACGGAGAATGGGGGCTTCGGGCTTATGCCGACGATTCCGACAGCGAGGTCTGGGGCGGGGAGGATGTCTATGATGTCTATTCCCGGAGTGATGAACAGGCCCTGGACGGCAGTTACTACCGGGACTGGTGACTTCGATGGGGAAGATGTTCCTTTCCAGGCGACGGGTCGGGGATTCGAGCGGGTTCACTCTGCTCGAACTGATGATCGTCATCACCATTGTCGGGATTCTCTCCACCTTGGCTATGCCGAGCATGCAGCGGTACGTGATTCGGGCCCGGGAGGCTTCCCTGGAAAATACTCTCTTCGTGTTTCGGGACGTCATCGATCAGCACTATGCCGACCACGGCGCCTATCCGGAAAGCCTGGAGGTGCTGGTGGAAAAAGAATATATCCGGGCCGTTCCCAAAGACCCTTTTACCCGGTCCGCCGAGACCTGGGTCTTGATTCCGGCCGAGGGAGACGAGGTCGGGATTTACGATGTCCGAAGCGGAAGCGACCTGATCGGACTCAATGGCATTCCCTACAATGAATGGTAACGCACTTGCGTGAATAAATTCAGGCGAACAGAGGCCGGCTTCACCTATCTGGCGGTGCTGGCGGCGGTGGTGGTCACCGGCATCGCCCTGAGCGGCGCCGGCCAGTACTGGCGGATCCTGATGCAGCGGGACCGGGAGGCGGAACTGCTCTTTCGCGGAGACCGGATTCGAAGCGCCATCGCCGCCTATGTCCGGGCCACCCCGTCGGGCCGGCAGGACGCCTATCCCAAACGCCTGGAGGACCTTTTGGTCGATCCCCGGTTTCCGGATATTCGAAAATACCTTCGACGAATCTACACCGACCCCATGGGTGAGGACGGCGAATGGAACCTGATTCTGGGTCCGGAGGGCGCCCTCAAGGGGGTGGCCAGCACCAGCGAAAAAAAACCGATCAAGACCGGTAATTTCCCATTGCCGTATGCATCCTTCCAAACAGCGAAAACCTATGCCGACTGGAAGTTTATCTATGATCGCCCCGCCGCGCCCGGGGCCGCACCGAAATCTCAAACCCAAGAAGGAGCCACCTCGTCATGAAGTTTTCCGTATGTCTTTTTTCCCTCCTGCTCGGATGCACGTTCGCCTTCACTGTTCCCGGAACCGCTTTCAGCGATCCCATGGAAGAACTGATGGATGAATACCAGCAGGATTTCAAGGCGGTCGTTCCGGAACCCTACAGCTCGGTCAACTCCGATTACAAACTGGAACAGATCGCCATGGGCGGTCTTTACATTACCAAGTCGCTGTCCATCCTCTTCGATCAGAACCGGGTCATGGCGGCCCGGCAGGAGGAAATGCTTCGAAAATACGACCAGATGATCGAACAGAACCGGGAGATCATTCGGCTCCTGAACCGAATCGCCAAGCAGGGGCAGCCGGCATCATCACAGCCGCAGGGTGCTTCCCAATAGCGTCGTCTTCTTCCATATTTTCTCTCGCATTTTCAAAAACCTTTTGTGGGTCCTCGTCCGTCAGGAAAGTGGATTTGATTCTTCCGGGAAAACGGATAGATCATCTGATTTCGGACTGTGGCAAAGCGGGTAGGGATGGGAAAAATCCAGCGGGAGCATAAAGTTAATCCTGGCCCACTGTCATTTAATCTTGGCCAGTGGTAAATAAACCTGGCCCATTCGCAATTAATCCTGGCCCGCCAAAATTTATAGAGTCACTTTATTCTGGCCCGGAATGAGTGATGATTGCAGGCCGGGGCTCGGATGTTTGCAGGCCTCTACAACTACGAATATTCATGCGCGATAGAGCTTGAGGTAAACTGAAAAAAGGTTTATATTGGTTGCAATAAGTGCAACCAATATAAGGAAACCAGCCAAATGAGCAAAACAACAATGGGCGTTAAGCTGGATGAAGAAACCCGCGATCGGCTGAAAGCTCTTGCCAGGGCGCGGCAAAGATCAGCGCATTGGTTGATGAAAGATGCCATCAACAAATATCTTGAACGGGAAGAAGAGATGGAGCGCCGGAACCGTGAAGCTGATGAGGCATGGGAAGAATATCAGCGGACAGGTCAGTTTGTCAGCCATGATGCTATGGAATCATGGCTCGACACTTGGGGAACGGATAAGGAAGACCCGTGCCCGGAACTCAAGAGTTAGAGCTTGTATGGTCGCCTGCCGCCAGGGCTGATTTAATCCGGCTACGAAAGTTCATCGAGCCTCACAATCCGGAAGCGGCGCGACGATCCGCTGAAGCAATCAAGAAAGGCGCCCGGCTTCTGATAGAGCATCCGGCTATTGGAACGAGACTGGAGGGCCGGCAAGACCGGAAATTAATTATTCCTTTAGGTGTTCGAGGCTATATTCTGCGGTATCGATTGCAAGGAAACAGAATCGTAGTTCTAAGACTCTGGCATGTACGAGAGAACAGATAACTCCTAAACCAATTTTTTTCCTATTGCCCGAAATTCACTAAATGCGCGCTTCGCTTATTCATCGCAAGCAATGTGCGCTTTAAGAGAAGGGTGCACCGAAGGTAAATGCGGGGCATTCCCCGGTCAGCCTGTGCGCCGTCAACGCGCCCCTGAAGAAGGGTGTGCATTTTTTGGCTATGATCTGACCCTGTGCGCCGTGGAATGCATCGGATTTCGCCGAAGCATCCTCAGGAAACTGTAGATTTATACCGGTATTCCTCCACAAAGATCCCGTCCCGGGGTGACGGTCAGAAGCCGTCCAAAGGGGTCATAGGTGTAGCCGAACACCGCGTGGTGACCCCGCCGGCGGTTTCGGTCCTCTCCTGTATCCGGCCGTCCGGATACAGGGCGGTGATCCGCCAGTCAAGCAGATCCCCGAGACCGGCCTGATAGGTTTCGCCGTCTGCTTCGGCATACCCGTTGAAGTTCCGGGTCAGGTCAAAGAACCCATCCCCCACCGATTCCGGCAGGCCGTTGGCCGGATTCCGTCCGATGGTGAACCGGCCGGCGCCGGTGAGAAGCCCGTCATCGTCGTAGCCGTAAAATTCGGTGTCCCCGGCGTAGGTGACGCTGTCGACATCGAAATCATTGTTGTAGGTATATCCGAGCGCCTGGTTCAGGGTGCCGGAGAAGGTTTCTTCGGTGACCAGGCTCGCATCATAGCTGTAATGGACCGCTTCGCTGCCTTGGGTGACCGACTGGATTTTGGAGGCGCAAAAATAGCTGTAGTCGACCGTCCCCTCCGGCGTCAGGGTATAATCGAGGCGGCCGTCCGCATAGACATGCTCGATCCTGCGTCCGGAGGGAAAGAGAATTTCGGTGAGCCTGCGGTCCCGGTCGTACCGGTAGACATATTCGCCGCTGATCGGGGTCTGGTAGAGATCGTTTCGGTTGACGGCATTGTACCCGAACACATGGTCGGCCGCCGAGGGCGTGGTCAGCACCGCCATGTTGCCGTTCAAATCATAGTCGAAGCGCACTACGGAATTGTCCGGCCGGCGCACCGCTTTCACCCGGCCGGCCGCATCGTATTGCTCAAAGGTGGTCACCTGGCCCCGGGGATCCCGGGCGGTAAAAAGATTGCCAAGGGCATCGTAAGTGAAAACCCATTCCCGGGCGCCGGTGAGGATCTGTTTCAGGCGGCCGTCGGCGTAGTAATCATAGGTGGTGTCGAAAAGCTCCGGCACACTCACACGCTGCGTCAGGTACGTGGCCGGATCATAGGCCGTCACCGCCCGCCGGCCCTCGGGAGAGGTCACCGTTTTTTCGCTCCGGATCAGATCATGCGCCACATCGGTGGGTTTTCCGTTCAGGGTGAACCGGTCGAGAATCAGGTCCTTGTAGCCGTCGCCGTCGAGGTCCTG
>JAABSQ010000271.1 GCA_011390315.1 Desulfobacteraceae bacterium | reverse complement strand
TGCCGAATCGACCGGACCGGCGCGGTATTGGAAGCGATGGACGAATCCGATATCGGCTCGGTGATCGACCGGGTTCAATCGGCCGGAGTGGAATCGGTGGCCGTCTCCTTTCTCTTCTCTTTTCAGAACCCCGAGCACGAACGGCGGGTCGGGACCTTTTTGCTCGAAAAGGACATTCCGCATTCCCTGTCTCATGAGATCCTGTCGGAATTCCGGGAATTCGAGCGGACCTCCACCACGATCATCAATGCCTATGTCTCTCCCAAGATGAAGCGGTATATCCGGAACATCACCGATAAAATCGGTTCGGAGCGGCTTCGAATCATGCAGTCCAACGGCGGCTCCATTTCGGCCGCCACCGCCATGGTCGAATCGGTGAGGACCATTCTGTCGGGGCCGGCGGGCGGCGCCGTGGGCGCTTTTGAACTGGGCAAACCGGCCGGGTATAATCACCTCATCACCTTCGACATGGGCGGCACCTCCACCGATGTCGCATTGATCGACGGCGATCTGCCGTTGACCCTGGAATCGAGCATCGACGATTATCCGGTCAAGGTGCCGATGATCGATATCCACACCGTCGGGGCCGGCGGGGGATCCATCGCCATGATCGATGCCGGCGGTTCTCTGAAAGTCGGGCCGGAAAGCGCCGGCGCCGATCCCGGCCCCATCTGCTACGGCAAGGGAGACCGGATCACCGTCACCGACGCCAATCTCTTTCTGGGGCGGCTCATTCCCGACAATTTTCTCGGGGGAAACATGCGCCTCGATACCGGCCCCTTGGCCGACCATTTCGACCGCATGTCCAAGCAGCTCGGCCTCACGCCCATCGAACTGGCCGAGGGGATTCTGTCGGTGGCCAACACCACCATGGAGCGGGCCATTCGGGTGATCTCGGTCGAACGGGGCTTCGATCCGCGCCACTTCACCCTGTTTTCCTTCGGCGGCGCAGGGGGGATGCACGCCGCCTTTCTGGCTCAGCTCCTGAACATACCCGAGATCCTGGTGCCCAAAAATCCGGGCATTCTCTCGGCCATCGGCATGCTCATGGCCGACATTATCAAGGACTATTCCCAGACGGTGATGACCGGCCCCGAGAAGCGGGGTGAAATTGAAAAGCGTTTTCTACCGCTGGAGGAACGGGGCAGGTCCGAACTGATCCATGAAGGCGTGGATGCGGCCAACGTGATCCTGGAAAACTTTCTGGACATGCGCTATCAGGGACAATCCTACGAGATTATCGTCCCCCTGTCCGACGATTATGTAGAACTGTTTCACGAGCTTCACGAAAAGACTTACGGATACAGCAATCGGGACAAAGCGGTGGAGATCGTCAACCTTCGGCTTCGAGCCCGGGGTATGCCCGAGAAGCCGCGATTCCCCAAATTCGATGAATGCGGGGAAACGCCGCCTGATGAAGCCTTTCTGGCTAAAAAAGAGGTGGTTTTCGAGGGGCGGCGATTTATCACCGCCATTATGGCCCGGGACCGGCTCAAATGCGGCAACATCATACGAGGGCCGGCCGTTCTGGTCGAGTACACCTCCACCGTGGTGGTGCCCCCCTTTGCATCGGCCCGGGTGGACGAATACGAAAATATTATCATGACCGTCCAGACCTAAGGGGAGCGCTATGAAACCGAACCCGATCCTGCTGGAAGTTTTTAAAAACCGCTTCGCCTCCATTTCCGAAGAAATGGGGGTGACCCTCAACCGAACCGCGTTTTCCCCCAACATCAAGGAACGGCGGGATTTTTCCTGCGCCGTTTTTGACAAACAAGGGGGCATGATCGCCCAGGCGGCCCATATTCCGGTCCACCTCGGGTCCATGCCGATGTCGGTCCAGGCGGCCATTCACGATTTCGAATTCGCCGACGGAGACATGGTCATGCTGAACGACCCCTTCAAAGGCGGCACCCATCTTCCCGACATCACCATCGTGGCCCCGGTCTTTCTGGAAGGCGGGGATCGGCCCGAATTCTTCGTGGCCAACCGGGCCCACCATGCCGATGTCGGGGGCATGACCTCGGGTTCCATGCC
Organism: Desulfobacteraceae bacterium; assembly: GCA_011390315.1. Classification (GTDB taxonomy): domain Bacteria; phylum Desulfobacterota; class Desulfobacteria; order Desulfobacterales; family Desulfococcaceae; genus JAABSQ01. The sequence goes on along the minus strand of JAABSQ010000271.1, from coordinate 2,830 downwards.
GCTGTCCACTTCGATTTTTCAGGAGGGGGTGATTATTCCGCCGCTGAAGATTGTCGAAAAAGGGGCCATCGACCAGAAACTGATGCGGTTTTTTCTCAACAACGTCCGAACCCCGGTGGAGCGGGAAGGGGATTTCGCGGCCCAGATCATGGCCAACATTACCGGGGTCCGGCGAATGCGGGAACTGATCGGCAAATACGACCTGGAGACGGTGGGCTTCTACGCCCGAAGCCTCATCGACTACGCCGAACAGATCACCCGAGCCACCATCGGCGCCATTCCGGACGGGGTTTACACCTTTGAAGACGTTATGGATGATGACGGTCTGGGCCGGACCGACATTCACATTCGAGTGCGGATCGAAATCCAGGGAGACGAAGCGGTCCTCGATTTTTCCGAATCCGATCCCCAGGTCAAGGGCAGCATCAACGCGGTCCATGCCATCACCCTGTCGGCGGTGCTGTATGTGTTTCGGTCCCTGGCCGGGGCCGAAGTTCCCACCAATGCCGGGTCGGTCAGGCCCATCAAGGTCATCACTCAAAAGGGGACTATCGTGGATGCCCGGTTCCCGGCCGCCGTGGCCGGGGGAAACGTGGAAACCTCCCAGCGGGTGGTGGATGTGGTCCTGGGCGCATTATCCCAAACCCTGCCGGAGCGCATTCCGGCGGCAGGGCAGGGGACCATGAACAACATCACCATCGGCGGCATGGACGGCGACCGCCCCTTCGCCTACTACGAGACCATCGCCGGCGGCATGGGGGCCTCCGGCCGGACCGACGGCGAATCCGCGGTTCATTCCCATATGACCAATACCCTCAACACCCCCATCGAGGCACTGGAATTCAGCTATCCCTTTCAAGTGACCGAATATTCGGTGCGGACCGGCTCCGGCGGAAAGGGCCGGCATTCGGGCGGGGACGGGGTGGTTCGGGAGGTGCGACTCCTCGCCGACGCCGAGGTGACGGTGCTCTCGGAGCGGCGAAAGAATCCGCCCTACGGGCTGGACGGGGGTGAACCCGGCAAGTCCGGCCGGAACCTGGTGATCCGGGATGGTCAAATCGAGGAAAAACCGGGGAAGTTTTCCGTCAGCCTTCAAAAGGGGGATATCGTTCGTATGGAAACCCCCGGCGGCGGCGGCTTCGGCAAGCCGGAATCGGTGTAGGCATTCTGTGCATCGGCAAAAACTCAAAAGAAGAAAGGATGAAGAAATGACACTGAAAAGATGGTTGCTTGCGATCGGGATAGTCTTTCTGGCAGCCTCCCCGGCGATCTCCGCCGAGGAGATCAAGATGGACCTGAACGCCATTTACGGCCCCTCCAGCTTTCATACCCAGGGGGCGATGAAATTTGCCGAACTGGCCGAACAGTATACGAACGGGTCGGTCAAGATCACCGTCCATCCGGGCGGCAGTTTAGGCTTCAAGGGACCGGAGCTGTTGAAGGTGGTCAAGGACGGGCAGGTGCCGATGTCCGACATCCTCATGGGGGTGGTGGCCGGCAGCGCCCATGTGTTCGGCATCAGTTCCCTGCCGCGCCTGGTGCTCGATTTCGACAGCGCCCGCAAGCTCTATGAAGAGAGCAAACCGCTTTATGACGCCGCAGCTGAAAAATGGAATCAGAAGCTGCTCTACGCCGCGCCATGGCCCCCCAGCGGACTGGTCACCCAGAAGCCGATTCAGTCGGTGGAAGACCTCAAGGGGATCAAGACCCGAACCTACGATAAAAACGGCGCCGAATTTCTGAAGGCCCTGGGCGCGGCCCCTATTTCCCTGCCCTGGGGAGAGGTCTATTCTTCGCTTCGCACCGGCATGATCGATTCGGTGCTCACCTCCGCCGAATCGGCCAACAACGGCAAATTCTGGGAGGTGTTGAGCCATTTCAAAAAAATCAATTATGCCTACCCGCTCAACATGGTGACCATCAACCTCGACTACTGGAACGCCCTGTCCAAGGAGCAGCAGGAGGCCCTTCTGAAAGCGGCCCGGGAGACCGAAGCGGCCCAGTGGAAGGATTCCCATGAACGAAATGTCGCCTCCCTGAAAGCGATCCAGGACGAGGGCATTAAAGTCTCGGATGAAGACCTGGAGCTGTCGATGCACATGAACACCGCGGCCCGAAAGATCATCGACGAATTTTCGACCGAGGCCGATGCGGATACTCAAAAAGTCATCGATCCGTTTCTGAAAAAATGATTCCGAAGCTGATCCGCTGGATCGATATACTCGCCGCCGCAGGAGGGTATGTCTCCGCCCTGTTCATGGTCCTGATCGTGGTCCTGATCACGGTGGAGATCTTCCTGCGGACGGTGTTCAATTTTTCCACCCTGGTCGCGGATGAATACAGCGCCTATTTCTTCGTGGCGGTGGTGATGCTGGGTCTGGCCCTGACCCTTCGGGACGAGGCCCACATCCGCATCACCCTGGTCCTTTCGCGGCTGAATCCGAATGGGCTCCGGATTATAGACATCCTGGTCGCCCTCATCGCCGTGGCGCTGTGCAGCTTCGCGCTGTATCATTCCGCAGTCATGGTCTATGACACCTATACCCTGGAGATGACCGCCGATTCCATTTCCGAAACCCCCATCTATCTGCCGCAGATCGTCATCCCCATCGGATTCCTGATGTTCGATCTTCAGCTCATCGCCGTCTTCCTGAGGAGGCTGATATCATCTCCGACCCGCTCATCCTGAGTCTCGTCCTGTTCGCCATCATGTTCCTTCTGCTCCTGTCGGGGCTCTGGATCGGCTTTTCGCTCCTGGCATCCGGGGTGATCGGAATGCTTCTGTATGACCTCAACCTGCCGCCGACCCTCTCCATCTGGGCCAAGATCG
>JAABSQ010000270.1 GCA_011390315.1 Desulfobacteraceae bacterium | reverse complement strand
AACTCCTGGTCTCTCACCGCCCTGCCGCTGTTTATTTTCATGGGGGAAATTCTGTACCGGACCGCCATTTCCACCAAACTCCTCAACGGTCTGGCGCCGTGGCTGACCCGCATCCCGGGCCGCCTGCTTCACATCAATGTGCTGGCCTGCTCGCTGTTTGCGGCGGTTTCCGGCTCCAGCGCCGCCACGACCGCCACGGTGGGCAAAATCACCCTGGACGAACTCTCCCGCCGCGGGTATGACCGGTATCTCGCCCTCGGCTCCCTGGCCGGCGCCGGCACCCTCGGGTTTCTGATTCCGCCCAGCCTGATCATGATCATCTACGGCATTTTGTCGGATACCTCCATCGGAAAGCTCTTTAT
>JAABSQ010000269.1 GCA_011390315.1 Desulfobacteraceae bacterium | reverse complement strand
ATGGCTTCGGCATCGGCCCGTTCTTTGGCGGCCAGGCGAATCTCCGTCTCCATGGAGCGGGAGAGGAGCCGTTTGTAACTGTCCCGCACCGCCGTTTCCACCTGCCGGGAGTCTTCTCCCCGGCCGGTGACGAACCGCTGAATCAACAAACCGACCGCCTCTTCTTCGGGCGGGGCGATGCCGAGGTTGAGGATGTCTTCTTTTTCCCCCCGCCGCATGGCCAGTACCCGATGAGAAGGGGCTTGGGTCACCGGCTCTTGCCAGTCGAAATAATCCCGGTATTTGGCTCCCCTTTCCTCCATATCGGCCACCACCCGGCTCTGAATAATGCCTTTGGCGGCAAACAGCCGCCGCAGCCCGGCCCGGGCTTCGGCGTCTTCATTGATCATTTCGGCCATGATATGGCGGGCCCCCTCCAAAGCATCTTCCCCGGAGTGGACGTCTTTTGCCGGGTCGATGAAGGCGGCGGCCGCCTGAAGGGGGTCCGCTCCGGACTGCTCCCAGAGGATTCGGGCCAGGGGATCGAGGCCTTTTTCCCGGGCGATGGTGGCTTTGGTTCGCCGTTTGGGTTTATAGGGCAGGTAGATATCTTCGAGGACCGCCAGGGTATCGGCGGCCTCTACGGCCGCACGCAGTTCGTCGGTCAAATGGCCGTGTTGTTCAAGGGATTTCAGGACCGTTTCTTTCCGGGATTCCAGTTCCTGAATCCGGTTCAACCGGTCTCGAATGTCGGTGACGATGACCTCGTCGAGGCTGCCGGTGGCTTCTTTACGGTACCGGGCGATGAAGGGAATGGTGGCGCCTTCTTTCAGAAGACCAATTGTGGAATGCACCTGGGCTTCTTTCAGGTCGAGTTCTCGAGCGATGGTTCGAATATGCGGCGGGTTTACGGTCATACTTTTTCCTCACTGTGCCACTGCCGGAAAAACGGGCTTGGAATATTCAGGTTGTGGTAAAAAACGCCCCGCTCTCATAGTGGGCCGACAAAAGAAAGTCAAGTCCGAAGCGGGTTGGGGATTGACCCTTCTCCTGATTTCTGGTATACCTCAGAAAGTGAATTCATTGAACATTCTTCAACTTTCACAGGAATATTTCATGCATACCTTTTTTGCTCTTTCCTTCCGACGTTTTAGCCTTTGCCTGCTTTCGGCGCTGCTCTTTTTTCTGGTCGGATGCGGGGGCGATTCGCTGCCCATTCAGAATATTCAGGCATCCCTGTCCGACGCGCCTTCATACTCTATCATACTGGAGAATATGAAGGAAGAAGGGAATTTCTTCAAAGACTACTACCACCGGTATCGCATCGTCCAGGGAGACGACGCGGCGGTCACCGACTGGCTGCGGGTGCCCGAAGAGTATTACCGGACCAGTGAGCCTTTTATGGGGATGGTGCTCGCCGCCAAGAAAGAAGGCGAAAACATCACCGAGCCCATTCCGCCCGGCTATCAATACGTGGGAGACACCCGATACGGGAACTGGCGGAAGGATGACAGAGGCCGGTCTTTTTGGGAATTTTATGGAAAATATGCCTTGCTGAGCAACCTTTTCGGGGGCTGGTACCGACCCGTCTACCGGGATGATTATGATGCGTATCGATACAACCGGTCCCGGAACATTCCCTATTTCGGGCGCGATAATCAATACGGAACCAGCGGCGCCATCGTCAAACAGGCCAAACCCGATTTTTACCAAAGGCGCATGGCCCGGAACCGCATTCAGAGCACTTCTTTCATGGACAAGGTCAGCAAAAGAGTCGGCCGAACCCGTTCCAATCTTCGGGGGCGGTCCGGCGGACGGGGGAAATAGAGATGTACATACTGGATGATCTTGTAACGGCGCTGATCTACATAGCGGTCTTCTATCTGCTCTTCCTCCTCGGCAAAGTGGTGAATGATCTTCTGCACCGGGAATACAACCTCACTTATGAACTGGTGGAGCGGGACAATCCGGCCCTCTGCCTGGCTGTGGCCGGGTATTATTTCGGTCTGGTGCTGGCCATCGGCGGCGCGCTGGCCGGACCGACCCGAGGAATGGTGGATGATCTCATCGATCTATGCATCTACGGGGTTCTGGCTGTCATTTTATTGAATATTTCATGGTATATCTGCGACAAGCTGATTCTGTACACCTTCAACACCAGTGATGAGCTGATTCGGGATCAGAACCCCGGCACCGGCGCGGTGTCGGCCGGGGTCAGCATCGCTTCGGGGGTTATCGTCTTCGGCTCGGTCACCGGAACCGGGGGGAGTATCTGGACCGCCGTCGCCTTCTGGGCCATCGGCCAGTTGATGCTGATCATCGCCGCATGGGTTTACAACCGGATCACTCCCTACAATATTCACGAACAGATCGAAAAAGACAATATCGCCGCCGGTGTGAGTTTCGCCGGCGCCCTGATTTCCATGGGGATCGTGGTGGGCCTGGCCGCGGAACGGGATTTTGTTTCGTGGTCGGAAGACCTTCCGGTCTACCTGTTCATCGCTCTGTCCGGGCTGATCATGCTGCCCCTGGTTCGCCTCTTGACCGATAAGCTCCTGCTTCCGACGGTCAAGCTGACGGATGAAATCGCCACCCAGGAAAAGCCGAATGTCGGCGCCGCCTATATCGAGGCCCTCTCTTACATCGGTGCATCGTTTGTCATCAGTTGGTGTGTCTAAACCGTTCGGTATCGGTTTCATCCTAAAAGTCGCTCTTTTCGCCACCGGTTGCGCCGGAATCGTCGCCGAATTCGTTCTTTCCACCCTGGCGACCTATCTGGTGGGGAACGCCGTCTTTCAGTGGACCATCATCATGTCCCTGATGCTCTTTGCCATGGGGGTGGGCAGCCGTATCAGCCGGCATTTTCATCACCGGCTTCTGGACGCCTTTATTCTGACCGAATTTTCACTCTCCGTCCTGTGTGCGATATCCGCCGTTGTGGCTTACAGCTTTGCCGCTTTCACCGGTTACATCGAGTTGATCATCTATTTTCAGGCTTTTGTGATCGGAAATCTGATCGGTTTCGAGATCCCCTTGGTGACCCGAATCAACGAAGCCTATGAGGAGCTTCGGATCAACATCTCCGGGGTAATGGAAAAGGATTATTACGGCGCCCTTTTGGGCGGTCTGATTTTCGCTTTCGTGGCTCTGCCCCATCTGGGATTGACCTACACGCCGATCCTCTTGGGAGCGGTCAACTTCACCGTTGCCTCGATTATCCTGTGGCGGTTTTACGGGTTGCTGTACAGGAAACGGCTTCTCGTATTCGCTTTTGGAACGGTTTTGGTCTTTCTGGTGGTGCTCGGGATTGTGGCCAAACCGCTGATCCTGTTCGGGGAACAGGTAAAATACCGGGACAAGGTGGTCTATTCGGCCCAAACCCCTTATCAGAATATCGTGATGACCCGGTGGAAGGAGTATTACTGGCTCTACATCAATGGTCAGGAGCAGTTTTCGACCTTTGACGAGGAAAAATACCATGAACCCCTGGTGCACCCGGCCGTAAAGCTTTCCCCGGACCCTCGGAACGTCCTGATCCTGGGGGGCGGAGACGGCCTTGCCGCCCGGGAAGTTTTGAAGCATTCGGGGGTGGAGAATCTTCGCCTGGTGGATCTCGACCCGGCCATGACGGAGCTGGCGAAAACCCACCCCGTCCTGTTGTCCATCAATCGGGGTTCCTTTCATGACCCCCGGGTCGAGGTGATCAACGCCGATGCATCGACATTTCTGGATACCGATATGCAACTCTACGGCGTCATTATCGTCGATCTGCCGGACCCGGATACCGTCGATTTGATGCACGTCTACTCCAGAAATTTTTATGACAAACTCCGCAGGCATCTGGTTCGGGGCGGGGTAATGGTGACCCAGGCCACCAGCCCCTATTTTTCCAGAAAAGCTTTTTTGTGTATCCTGAAAACGGTTCGTTCCGCCGGATTTTCGGCGCTCCCCTATCACAATCAAATTCCCACCATGGGGGAGTGGGGTTGGGTTTTGGGCGTGGGTAGGGAAGAAATAGGAGAGGAAGATCTCAAATCCCGGGTAACCGATTTGACCTTTTCTGTTCCTACCCGATTTCTGAACCGGGATGCGGTGATCTCCATGACCCATTTCGGGAAAGGGGTGCTGGAGACCGATTTGCCGGAGGAGATTCAAATCAACACTGAGGTCAATCCGGTCTTGTATCGATATTACCTCTCCGGAACCTGGGGCGTCTATTGAATTTTGCAAAGAAAGCGCACCCCGGAAGTAGGGTATTTCTACCCCCGGTATTCGTCTTTTCTTCCAGTTGCTTGATTTTTCTATGGTTCAGAAGAATCGATGTGAGGAATTCACTTGACAAGTGAGGCGGGATTTGAATAGGTAGTATGAGAAAAATCCATATGAAAAAGGCCGGAATGAAATCCGTTCATCCAGGGCATCCGGATGAGGGTTGAAAATGCTCGTTTATAAGTGTTCAGAATTTGGGGAATCGCCAGGGAATCAGCTCAGGAAAGGATAATATAAATGCCAGCCAAGAGGACGGAGAAACTTATGGATGAAAGAAAAAAAACGGACAAGTTTTTTCGGTGGTGGGGAACGGGAAAGGTTTTTCTGCTGCTGTGCATGGTTTTGATTTCGGCTGTGATGGTAAGCAGTTGTGCACAAATGCCGACGCCTCAAGAGATGGAGTCCCAGCGGGAGGAAAATGCCCGGCAAGACGTGGAGCTCATCAAACCCGCTATGGAATACGGCAATTTCGGGGAGCAGCCGCTGACCCTGGAAGATGCCATTTTGTATGCCCTGGAAAACAACCTTGAGTTGCGGGTGGCCAAGTTGAACGAGGAGATTACAGACAGGGAGACTCTGGTTGAAAAACTCCGAATGCTGCCCAGCCTGAGGGCGGATGCCTCCTGGCGTCGGCGGGACGTGCTTCGAAAGAGCGATGTCTATAATTGGAAATTCGACAGAGATGATGAGGATTTCACCGTATCTGAATTGAAGGAAAATTCATTTGCCAATCTGGTCCTGACCTGGAATGTGCTGGATACCCTCATGCAGTACGTTCGGGCGGGGGCTTCCGAAATGCAGGAAGAGGTCCTGAGACAACAGCGCATGCGACAGGCCCAGCAGCTGGCCTTGGATGTGACCCGGGCCTATTGGAATGCGGCCGCGGTGGAGGACGCCCTCGACTATGTTCATGTGGTGGAGGACAATCTCAAACGGGTGAAACGGAATATGGAACGTTCCGTGGCCGGCGGCGCCATGGACCGGATGGCGGCGGCCGATGCCGAAATGCGGTTAAAAGAGCTGGAATT
>JAABSQ010000281.1 GCA_011390315.1 Desulfobacteraceae bacterium | reverse complement strand
GGACATGAAACCGGAGGACTGGCCCGAATCCGCGGTCAAACCCTTTGAAGACGTGATCGATGATCCCGCCGCCTGGGCCAAAAAATGCGTGGAGGAGTACGGCGCGGATATGATCGCCCTCCTGCTTCGCAGCACCGATCCCAATGACAAGGACACCAGCCCGGAGGATGCGGTCAAGACGGTGAAAAAGATCCTGGATGCGGTGGACGTGCCGCTGATCATCTGGGGAACCGCAGCGCCCCAGAAAGACGAAGCGGTGCTCAAGAAGATCGCCGAAGACTGCCAGGGCGCCAACCTGATCCTCGGACCGGTGGAGGATTCCAACCATAAGGGGATCGGGGCTGCGGCCATGGGGTTCGGCCATACCGTCATTTCTTCTTCCCCCATCGACGTCAATCTTGCCAAACAGGTCAATATCCTGCTCGAAAACCTCGGAATGCCCATGGACCGGGTCATCGTGGATCCCACCACCGGCGGTCTGGGGTATGGTATGGAGTATTCCTATTCGGTCATGGAGCGGCTGAGAATGGCGGCCATGAACCAGGGGGACGACAAACTTCAGTACCCGCTGCTCAACAATCTCGGCTACGAGGTCTGGAAGAGCAAGGAGGCCAAACAACCGCTGGATGAGGATCCCATTATCGGTGATCCCGAACGCCGCGCCATTCTGATGGAATCGGTGGGAGCGGTCACCTATCTTCTGGCCGGCTCCGATGTTCTGATCATTCGCCATCCGGAAACGGTTCGCCTGGTCAAGGCATTCATCGATCTGGGCATCAACGGCGGCGCCGTGGGCGATGTGGCCGGTATTCAGAAGAAGCTTCCCGAATCCGATATCGATCTGGTCAAGCTCGCCCCCGAGCCGGACCTGACCATCGAGGAAGAAGAGAAAAAACCCGCGCCCGCCAAGAAGGCCCCGCCGAAAGCCGCGGAAAAACCGAAGGAAGCGCCAAAAGCCGCCGCACCGAAGGCCGAAGCCAAACCTGCGCCGGCAGTAGAGGCCAAAGCGGAAGAAGACGCCAAGAAGGCGGCCGAGGAAGCCAAGACACAGGCCGAAGCCAAACCGGTCGACCAGGCCGCGGAAGACGCCAAACGGCAGGCCGAGGCGGAGGCCCGCAAGAAGGCGGAAGCAGAAGCCAAGGCCAAGGCGGAAGCGAAAGCCAAGGCAGAAGCCGAAGCCAAGGAAAAGGCGGAAAAAGATGCGCAAGCAAAGGTTGAGGCAGAAGCCAAGGCCAAGCGTGACAAGGAAGAAGAAGGTATCCGTCAGAAACGGGCCAAAGAGCGCGAAGAGCGGTTGGCCAGGTTGGCGGAGGAACGCGCCGAGCGGGTCGCCGAACAGGGCGAAATGACCGCCGCCGAGATTCAGAAAAGCGCTTTGGACCGGCTGGTCGAACGCATTGATTGGGTGAACGGCAGATAAAGATTGGGGAATCAGATCACAATCAAACAGTTAATTCAAGGAGGAGTCTCAAAATGGCGGAAGTAACTAAGGTCGAAAAAAAGGCCTCGGCCAAAGCGAGCAAAAAAGTGGCGGACCCGATGGCCGCGTCGGTGGACAAAGCCACCCAGCAGATGATTCGACGGGCTCAGGATCTGGGCATCGAGACCTGCTTTGACCGGAACATCACCATCAAACCCTGTAATATCGGCAACCAGGGCACCTGTTGCAAAAACTGCGGCATGGGTCCCTGTCGGCTGCCGCTGCCCAAAGACTACGATGAGGCCACCGACGACCGGAAGGGCCTCTGCGGGGCCACGCCCAATACCATCGCCGCACGGAATTTTGTTCGTATGATCGCCGGCGGCGCCGCGGCCCATTCCGACCACGGCCGTGCCGTGGCCGAGGTGTTTCTGTCGGCGGCTCGAAAAGAAACCGATGCCTATCAGATCAAGGACACCCGAAAGCTGTTGGACGTCGCGCCCCTGCTGGGTGTGGCTACCACGGTGGAAAAAGACGGGGAGGTCCTGGATCGGGATCTTGACGAGATCGCCGTGGAAGTGGGGGAGAAGGCCTTTAACGAGTGGGGCAAGGCCGAGGGCGAACTTGAATATCTCACACGGGCTCCGAAACCCCGATACGAAATATGGAAAAAACAGGGCGTTCTGCCCCGGAACATCGACCGGGAGATCGTTGAGATCATGCACCGGACTCACATGGGGGTGGATCAGGATTATAAAAACCTGATGAAACAGGGCACCCGCGCAGCCCTGGCCGACGGCTGGGGAGGCTCCATGCTGGCCACCGACCTTCAGGATATCATGTTCGGAACGCCGTTTCCGAGGGTGTCCGAGGCCAACCTCGGCGTCTTGAAAGAGGACCACGTCAATATCGTGATCCACGGCCATGAGCCGGTCCTGTCCGAGATGGTCGTGGCCGTGGCCCAGAAGCCCGAGATGGTGGAATATGCCAAACAGAAGGGGGCCAAGGGGATTCAGCTCTCCGGCATCTGCTGTACCGCCAACGAGATTCTGGAACGGCACGGTGTACCGCTCTGCGGTACCTTCCTGCAGCAGGAGCTGTCCATCATCACCGGCGCGGTGGATGCCATGGTGGTGGATGTCCAGTGCATTTTTCAGAACCTGGCCAATGTGGCCAAATGTTTCCACACCAAGCTGATCACCACCCATCCCATCGCCAAGATGGAACAGGACAACGTGCTCCATATCGAATTCGACGAGCACCATGCCATCGAGGATGCCGAGCGGATCGTTAAATTGGCCATCGACAACTTCGAAAACCGCGGTACCGAGGTGATGATTCCGCCTCAGAAATCCCCGATTGTGGCCGGCTTCGGCGTCGAGTCTGTCGAGTATCATCTGGGCGGGTCTTTCCGGGGCACCTATTACACTCTCAACGACAATATCATCAACGGCCGGATTCGAGGGATCGCCGGCGTGGTCGGCTGTAACAACGCCCGGGTGAAGCACAACGAGGGCCATATCGCGGTGGTCAAAGAATTGATCAAGAACGATGTTATCGTTCTCACCACCGGCTGCAACGCCATCGCCTGCGCCATGGAAGGCCTGCTGACGCCCGAATCGGCCTCCGTATTCTGCGGTCCGGGCCTGGCCGAGATCTGTGAGACGGTGGGTATTCCCCCGGTCCTCCATCTCGGTTCCTGCGTCGACAACAGCCGTATTCTGCTGGCGGCCACAGAGGTGGTCAAGGCCGGCGGCCTGGGCAACGACATCAGCGACCTGCCGGTAGCCGGCAGCGCTCCCGAATGGATGAGCGAAAAAGCGATCAGCATCGGACAATATGTCGTCGCCTCCGGCATTTATACCGTTTTCGGCGCGGTCTTCCCCACCGCGGGGGCTCCGGTTTTCCAGCGGTATCTTTTCGAAGAGATGGAAAAGATCTACGGCGGCATGTGTGACTTCGAAGCCGATCCGATCAAGCACGCCCATAAGATGATCGCCCATATAGACAAGAAGCGAAAGGCACTGGGCATCGACAAGGCCCGGGATCGGGTCATGATGGACTTTTCGGATCGGCAGGCACTGGAGGCCTAAACCGGTTTATTACAGTCAACCCGTAATATTTTTTAACTCAAATCCTCAACGAAGGAGGAATTTTGTATGTCTAGATTGGTTGCATTTGCCGCTATTCAGGGCGGTTACAATATCGTTTCCAAGGTCCAGGGGCGTCTCAAAAGAGCCCTCGAATCCAATGACGCCACGACCCAGGTCGGTTTTCCCAATACAGCCTACTATCTGCCGGTTATCTATTCCCTGCTGGGGATCAAGGTGGAAACCCTCGAGGATATGCAGAAACCCTTGGATGTGGCCCGCAAACTGCTGCCTCCCCATGTGAAGGGCTCCAACCATCTGCCCTACCTGGGACCCCTGCTGGATGCCGGTATGGCCGCTCTTTTCGCATTCGAGATCGACGAAGCGCTCAATTATCTGGAAAAACCCGACTTCTATTATGTTTCGGAAGAGACCGACCTCGAAAACGGTAAGATCTGGCTGGGCGCCGCCGAGGATACCATCTTCCGTAAGCGCGGCGTCGAGTTCGTGGACGGTTCCGCCCCCGGGTTCGTGGCCATTGTGGGCGCGGCGCCGGATTCGGAAACCGCTAAAAAGATTATTGAAGAATACCAGAAACGTTCCATCTACGTCTTTCTGGCCGCCAACCAGTTCGGCACCACCTGCGCCGAGCAGCTGGTGGAGGCCGGCGTGGATATCGGCTGGCACACCAAGATCGTGCCCTTCGGTCCGGAAATCTCTTCGGCGATTTTCGCCCTCGGCTTCGCCAACCGCGTGGCCATGGCCTTCGGCGGCGTCCCGGCAGGCGACTACAAGAAGGTCCTGATGTACAACAAGAACCGCGTCTTCGCCTTCATCAACGCCCTGGGCGAGGTCAACGCCGAATGGGCGGCTGCGGCCGCCGGCGCCGTCAACTGGGGTTTTCCCACCATCGCCGACACCGACATTCCGTCCATCCTGCCCACCGGTATCTGTACCTACGAGCACGTGGTCGGCAACATCTCCCACGAAGAGATCGTCGACAAATCGGTGGAAGTCCGCGGCCTTAAAGTGGCCGTTTCCCAAATCGACATTCCCTGCTCCTTCGGTCCGGCTTACGAGGGTGAGCGGGTCCGGGGCAAGGACCTGTACGCCCAGGCGGGCGGCGGCAAGACCCAGTGCACCGAGTATCTGGAGATCGCCGACCTGAAGGAGATCGACGACGGCAAGGTGACCGTTGTGGGCCCCGACATCGGAGAGATCAAGGAACGCGACGTCTTCCCGCTTTCGATCTTCGTGAAGGTGGCCGGCCGTGAATTCCAGAAGGATTTCGAGCCGATCCTGGAGCGGCAGATTCATCACCTGATCAACTACATCCAGGGCGTCATGCACGCCGGCCAGCGCGACATCGCCTGGGTCCGGATCAGCAAGGCGGCGGTGGAAAAAGGCTTTACCCTGAAGGACCTGGGCGTGGTGCTTCACGCCAAGCTCCATCAGGATTTTTCCGCCATTCTCGACAAGATCGAAGTCACCATCTACACCAAGCAGGAAGATGTGGACAAGATCACCGACAAGGCCCGGAATGCCTACAAGTACAGAGACGAGCGGGTCGACAAGATGACCGACGATGATGTGGAGACCTACTACTCCTGCACCCTGTGCCAGTCCTTCGCCCCGGCCCATGTCTGCACCGTCAGCCCCGAACGGACCGGTCTGTGCGGCGCCTATAACTGGATGGACTGCAAGGCGGCCTATCAGATCAACCCCACCGGCCCCAACCAGCCCATTGAAAAGGGCGAATGCCTGGACCCGAAAATGGGACAGTGGAAAGGGGTCAACGAGTTCATTACCAAGGCCTCCCGCGGGGCCGTCACCCATTACAACTTCTACTCCATGGTCGTGGACCCCATGACCACCTGCGGGTGCTGCGAGGCCATCGCGGCCTTGCTCCCCTCCTGCAACGGGGTCATGACCGTCCACCGGGAGTACACGGGTGAGACCCCCTGCGGCATGAAGTTCACCACCCTGGCCGGGGTCATGGGCGGCGGGGCCTCCTCGCCCGGGTTTGTAGGCCACTCCAAGTTCAACATCACCCAGAGAAAATTTATCGTAGGGGATGGCGGGCTGCTTCGAATGGTCTGGATGCCCAAGGCCCTCAAGGAGGAAATTCGGGAACGATTCGAGGCCCGGGCCAAGGAAATCGGACATCCCGATCTGCTCGACAAGATCGCCGACGAAACCGTGGGCGTCACGGAGGAGGAGATCCTGCCCTGGCTTCAGGAGAAAGGCCATCCGGCCCTCGATTTGGATCCCATCGTCGGGTAATCCGTCCCGCTTCAGGGCCTTTGGGAGCGGAAGACGATCGGTGTCTTCCGCTCCGCGACCAATCGAATAACGGCCGGGCGGCGACGGTGAACGATGGAGATCCCATCGGTCGCCCCCGCCCGGCATCGAACCGTATAAGGAGACAAACATGGCATTAACCGGTATTCAGATCTTTAAGCTCCTGCCGAAAACCAACTGTAAGGAATGTGGGGTTCCCACCTGTCTCGCATTTGCCATGAACCTGGCATCCGGAAAGGCGAGCCTCGACGATTGCCCGTATGTGTCGGACGAGGCCAGAGAGAAGCTGGCCGAGGCGTCCGCGCCGCCCATTCTGCCGGTGGAAATCGGCAAGGGCGTCCGCAAACGGACCGTGGGAGGAGAAACCGTCCTGAACCGCCACGAGAAGACCTTTTATAACCCGACCGCCTATGCGGCCGTGATCCAATCGGATATTTCCGACTCCGATCTCGAGACCAAGCTCAAGGGATGGAACGCCCTGCAGTTTGAGCGGGTCGGCCTCAACCTGCGGCCCGAACTGGTGGCGCTCAAGGATGTCAACGGCGACAAAGACGCTTTTGCCAAGGCCGCCAAAACCATCGCCGATAAATCGGAATTCAACCTTATCCTGATGACCGAAAAGGCCGAGGTCATGAAGGCCGGCATCGCGGCCGCCGGTTTCAAACGGCCGCTGATGTACGCCGCCACCGCCGATAACCTGGACGAGTACGGCGCCATGGCCATCGACAATGACCTGCCCCTGGTGGTCAAGGCCGATTCGGTGGAAAACCTGATTCCCCTGACCGACAAACTGGTGGAAAAGGGCCATAAGAAACTGGTCCTCGACCCGGGCTCCCGGGAGATTAAAAAAGCCCTGGAAGACCAAGTCGCCATGCGGCGGGCCGCCCTCAAGGACCTCAACCGCTCCCTGGGGTTTCCCACCATCGCGCTTCCCTGTGAAATGGCGCCGAACCTGGAAATGGAAACCCTCATCGCCGGCATGTTCACGGCCAAGTATGGCTCCATCGTGGTTCTGTCCGATTTCACCGGCGAATCGATCTTCCCGCTCCTGCTGGAACGGCTCAACATCTTTACCGACCCGCAGCGGCCCATGACGGTGACCGAGGGCGTGTATCCGATCAACAATCCGGATGAAAACTCCCCGATCCTGGTGACCACCAATTTTGCGCTGACCTACTTTATCGTCTCCGGTGAAGTGGAAGGCAGCAAGGTGCCGAGCTGGCTGCTGATCAAAGACGCCGAGGGCCTTTCGGTTCTGACCGCCTGGGCCGCCGGAAAGTTCGCCGGCGACGATGTGGGCATGTTCGTGAAAAAATGCGGGATCGCCGACAAGGTCAAGCATCAGGAGCTGATCATTCCCGGCTACGCCGCGGCCATCGCCGGCGATGTGGAAGAGGAGCTTCCCGGCTGGACCATTACCGTGGGGCCGCGAGAGGCCGCGCACATTCCGGCCTTCATCAAGGGCAAAGCCTCTTAATACATATCCCGTTGGTTTTTCCCTGCTTTGCCAATTCGAAGCGGGGAAAAACAGCGGGTTTTGTTTTTATATAGATGATGCTGAGAACCGGGGCGGTCATCCACGTCGGTCCTGCCTCTTTGAATCTCTCGTTCGAAGGGGAAAAAGCTGATTTTTTAACTTACTGTGGGTAGGAGGAAGTGACCAATGGCAGACAAATTAGTGGACGTTTTACGGCCAATTAAAGAGAACGAGTTCTGGGTCATCGGAGAAAGCTTGAACGTCATCGGGACCAAGATCGGCAAAGCTTTCAAAGAGCGCGACCCCAAACCGATTCAGGAAGAAGCACTGTTTCAGAAGGAAAAAGGGGTCGACCTGATCGACATCAACCTGGGACCGGCCAAGAAAGAAGGCCATGAGCTGATGCCCTGGGTGGTGGAAGTGGTGCAGGAAGTGGTGGACGACATTCCGCTGGCGCTGGACACCTCCAATATCGACGCTATCGCCGCGGCGCTGCCCAAGTGCAAGATGCCCCCCATGGTCAACTCCATCATGGTGCGGCCGGAGCGGTATGAAAAGATGGTTCCCATGACCGCCGAGCACGGCGCCGACTTCGTGGCCCTGATGTGGGGCCCCGAGGGTCTGCCCCGGGACGAGAACGAGCGGGCCGCCCTGCTGGTGGAACTGATGACCGTGGCGAACGAAGCGGGCATTCCCAATGAGCAGATGTGGGTCGACGGCCTGGTAACCCCGGTAAATATTCAGCAGCCCCAGGCCATTTCTCTGATGAATTTCATGGATATGCTCCCGGAAATCATGCCCGGCGCAAAGAGCACCTGCGGGGTCTCCAACATCTCCAGCGGCATTCCGGACAACCTGCGGCCCATCATGAATATCACCTTCACGGTCATGCTCCGCATCCACGGCATGGAATCCTTTATCGCCGACTGCCGGGACGAGGTCACCATGGCCCTGGCCCGCGGCGAACGCCAGGACATCTACAACGCCATCAAAGACACCATGGAAGGCAACCAGCCCGACCTGGCCGGCCTGCCGGAAGAGATCCAGCACTACGTCAAATCCACCAACGTCATCCTCGGCAAGAGCCTCTTCTCCGATTCCTGGCTCGACCTGTAAGATCGACTCGACCCTTCCAATCGGGATTAGAGAAAGCCTCACCCCTTCCGGGTGGGGCTTTTTTTCTGGTTTTTCTTCTTCTTGGATAGGATATAAAATACTTGAATTTTTTCTGATCCCCACTATATACTATGTTTTCGTCATAGAAGAAGGGTTTAAAGGAACAGATTGGAGTACGCTAAGGGAAGGTGTTCAATGGAAAATCCATACAGGAATTTAATGAAAGGCGCCGGATCAATTATGAACCTTCTTCCGGTATGAACCTTCTTCCGGAAAGACGGAATCGGCGCTTTAAGAGGATTTATTATCGTCCTCACAGGAATGATGCGGAAGCATTAAAAAGCGATTGGCAAAAAGTTTCTGAGTCTTTGCACATAGGTTTGAAGAAAGAAGCGTGTTTGCTGAATGGTGAAAAACAAGCGCAGTAAAGACCAAGTCAAATCCTCCCCGTCTGAGAAAAGGCCAACTTCAACATCCTCCTGGCCATCCGGATTCAAATTGCCGATATTATCCATCCACAAGCAAAATCTGAAGATCCATCACATTGGTCCGGGTGGGGCCGGTGATGAACAGGTCTTCCAGTTGCTCGAAGAAATGGTAGGAATCATTGCGGGTGAGATATTCGGGTGCGGACCGATTCGATGCCGCGGCCCGGGAGATCGTCGACCCGTCGGCAAATGCGCCGGCCGCATCGGTGGGGCCGTCGTTGCCGTCGGTGCCGGCGGAAAGCAGGAGCATACCGGAGGCGCCTGCCAGGGATATTCCGGCCGACAGGGCCAGTTCCATATTTCTGCCGCCCAGGCCGTCCCCTCGTACGGTGACGGTGGTTTCACCGCCTGAAAGCAGACAAACCGGCGCCGATGCCGGTTTTCCGGACCGTTGCACCTCCCGGGCGATACCGCACAGCACCTTGGCCACCTCCTTGGCTTCGCCCTGAATCATGGACGAGAGCACCAGGGGAGGATATCCTTTCCGGCGGGCTTCGGCTTCAGCGGCCGCCAAGGCATCCGAAAGGCTGCCCACGATCCGGTTCTGAACGCGCTCGAAGAGTGAATCTCCCGGCTTCGGGGTCTCCGCAGCCTTTCCATCTCGACCTTTGGTCAGGTGTTCGCGCACCGAATCCGGGATTTTACCGGTCAGAGAGTACCGAGCCAAGATGTCAAAGCAATCTTTGAAACGGCTCGGGTCCGGCGCCGTTATCCCGGAGGCGATAATGTCGAGGTCGTCCCCGACCACGTCGGACAGGATCAGGGAAATGATCCGGGCTCCGTTGGCGGCGGTGCAGAGCCGCCCGCCCTTGATTCGGGAGAGGTGTTTGCGAAGAGTGTTGATCTCATGGATGGTGGCCCCGCATTCCAGCAGCAATCGGGTGGTCTTTTGTTTGTCGGCCAGGCTGATCCCCTCCGCCGGAGCCGGCGACAGGGCGGACCCGCCGCCGGAAATCAGGCATAAAATCAGATCTTCCGGTCCGGCGCCGGAGACCAGATCCAGAAGCGACTGGGTGCCCCGCACCCCGTTTTCATCCGGCACCGGATGCCCTGCCTCGATCACTTTACAGTGTTTCAGCGGCACGCCGTGACCATATTTGGTCAGGATCACTCCGTTTTTGATCCGATCTTCCAGAATCGCTTCCACCGCCCGGGCCATGGCCGCGGAGGCCTTTCCGGCGCCGACCACATATAGGTGATCGATCTGATCGAGGGAATATTCCGTGTCCCCCGCTTTCAGGCGGTTCTTCGACCGGGAAAGATGACGCCGGATGCAGGTTTCCGGCGCCACCGCCCGAACAGCGGCCTGAAAAACGGCCGAGGCGATTCCTTTCAGGTAATGATGACGGGGTCTTGTTTGCATATCATCCTCCTTTATTAAATTTTGACAGCCCCTTCGGTATACGGGCGCTTATAGAGCGATTTTTTAGAGCCTTTGATGAATGAGAATATTATCCATTTCAATCATCCAATTTTATCCTGATGATCCGCCGTCGTCCATCCCTAAATCGCCCCGTGCGTCTTGCAATCCTTTGCTTCAATGGTAACTTTTAACTGTTGTTTATCTGAATCGAGCCGGAGCAAGTTCGTTCATGGGCTATTAATTTTAAGAAGGCGCTTATCGGCCTTTTGCATTCGCTTTTCGGGGTCTCGCTGCCTGTGACCGGATTTTACCGCAAATACCTTGAAAAACTGTGTTATCTCTGTTATTGCTCATGATAATGGAAACCTGCAATGAAGGAGGAATGGGTGATCCAATCCAAAGCCCTTGAAGTCAACCTCGCCAGCTACCACGTGGATGTGAAGATCGATCCGAAGTATGAACCCATCCAGAAGGCGATGTCCAAATACTACGGCCTGACCGAAGGCGTAAACACCTTTCTCAAAGAGCTGTCCCATCCGCGAAAAAATCTTCAGTTCATCGTCAGCGAGGCCCGGGGATACTGCCTCAACTATTTCCACCTGATCAAAGACCACCCCGAAGGACCGGAAGCGGCCCATCTGTTTGTGGAGATCATCTCCGGAATCATCGATTCCGAGGCATCTGTCGAGATCCGCACCGATGCGGTAGACAATCTGCTCCTGTTTCTCCAGAAGATGATCAAGGATACCGGTGTGTCCCATATCGGTACCTTCATGCCGGTGTTGAACCGGGCCTTTGTGCAAATCTCCGAACTGGACGACGACACCTTTTTCCTTTTTGTCAAAAGCTACTACCGAATGGCGAAACTGGGAGAAGAGCTGATCTATTACACCTCCAAGATGTCCCTCGACCTCAAGGAACTCAACCGGCTGCTGATCCGTTATTTTCAGCACACCTATGATTACTGGCTGAGTGAGGAAGATCCCCTGGAATGGTTTGAAAGCGAGGTGGACCGGATCGAGAATCGCGGACGCCTGGCGGAGATCTTCAAGGGGATCTCCCATGCCAAGCTTCGGGAGTTGAACCGTCACTTGAGCGATGTCCGCTATCTTAAAACCGCCCCCTCCGGAAAACACGGTTCCCTGTTTCAGCTCAGTCAGCTGCTCACTTTTCCGGGATACAACCGGTTCGTGGATTCCTACCGCGAGATTCCCCCGATCCTGCTCAAGGCCGGGGTCGATCAGACCCGGGGAAACCAGTGGAAGGTGATCTTTCTGTTCCATATCATGAACATCACCGGCCTGTCCCAGATTCATGAAGAGGCCCTTCGGGATATCAACCGGACTTTGGGGTGGCTCATCAATCATGAAAAATACCTGAATGTCGAACGGCTTATCGACAAGACCTTTTCCATTCTCAAGGACCGAACCCGGGAGTTTCCGGCCACCGCCCTCAACTGCGTATTGAATATGGGCCGGGGCGTCTACGAAACCGATGAAAGCGATCTGATCAAGTTTTTCATCAGCGGGGTCAGCGATCTCGGGTTTCAGCCGCCCCGCATCGGCGGGGTGGGCAATGACTGGCAGATCCGAGTCAACCTCGCCCATATTCAGAACATCCGTATCTGGCTGGAGCTTATAGAACTTAATCCCAAATGGTCGACCCGGCTGCTGTCGGATCTGATCATCTATCTGTCGGTCTGCGGCGTCTTTATCAAAGACACCGATCTTTTTCCCCGGGACATCACCCATCTTCTCAACAGCGACATTCGACCGGTCTATAACCTGGTCAAACAGGTGGCCCGTCTGATGCCGGTCTTCTTCAACGACATCGGCGCCGAAGGTGAACTGCGCGACATCTCCACCGATCTCGACGAAATCACCCAGCGCAAGGACCTGCTGATCCATTTTCTGCGCAAACAGACCCATGTGGAAAGCAGCAACCGGGTGGTCGGGTTTATCGAGGCGACCCTTCGGTTCTGGCGGACCGCGGACCCCGAGTATGTGGAGCCGTTTGTTCCTCCCAATATTTTCGACCGGATCGAATCCGATTCTCCTTACGTGAAGGGGGTGCATCGGTTGATGACCCACCTGGAAACCGAACGCGGAATTCAGGTGCCGGAAGACCTGCTGAAATTGGATGAAGCCGTCCTGCGGGATTATCTGGAAGAGGTTCCGGAGGCGCCGGAACGGGATGCGGAGCGGGTGCTCTTGATCGTTCGGTTTTACCGGCTCCTGTACCAGAAATACAACCTGGCCCTGAACCCCGACACCGCCGGTGATATGGGGGGCTATCTGGCTCAGCTGAAGGCGGAGGCCTTTCCCAGCCTGGACAAGCTTCAGACCGCCCTCAAAGAGCCCGATCTCAATCGCAAACTGCCGCTGCTGCTCGACTACCTGGAGCTTCTTAAGGAACTGATTCTTTCGGAACAGAGCTATGAAATTCGAGAGGATATCTATAAAAAGCGCCATTTCACGGTGGATATCCCCTCCATGTACGGGAGTTACCACGAAGTCAAGTTCGACGCCATGGGGCTGACCTTTCGCATCGAATCCCTGGTCAATGTCTATTTCGACGAAATCGTCAATCGGCTGGATCTGACGCTGATCACCAAAGAGACTTTTCATCAGATTCATGCTCTGTTGAAACTCTTCAACCGGGCCCTGAAGCTGGACGGCATCTCATCGGTGGAGATCGAAAGCCAGCTGGAGCTGCTGGCCCACTCCCTGGCGGCCAGGGGGTTCACGTTTACCCAGTACCTGGATATCTTCAAAGGGTTTGCCCGGGCCGTGACCAATGTCATCAATGACTACTTCAACAACATCCATGAAAACAATCTGAACCGGATTCTGTCCAGAATTCCCCGGGAATGGATCCTGGACAAATACCTGGGGTCCGACGACGGGGATGATCCGGAAAAGATGAAGCACCGCATATCCGAGATCTTTCTACGGGAGAAGATCGCCCTGTCGCTGGGGCTGCAGCAGCTCGATCAGCTCCTGAGCCAGGTCCTCAAGACGCTGTTTCATCAATCCTACCGGCTGCCGGATGAAAAACTGAGGCTGCTTCTCAATTACGACCCCCAGCGGGCCATGACCTCCATCACCGACCCCGAGGACCGGGCCATCGGCATCATTCACTTGGGAAACAAGGGCCACAACCTGGTTAAACTGAACCGGCTCGGGTTTCCGGTGCCGCCCGGGTTCATCATCACCACCGAGGTATTCCGGTGCCGGGAGATCGTCGAGCACTATCCGCCGGCGGAGCAGAACTTCAAAGAGCAGATCGCCTGGCACATTTCAGCCCTGGAAAAATTGACCGACAAACGGTTCGGTGATCCCGAAAACCCGCTGTTGTTTTCGGTCCGCAGCGGTTCTTCCATTTCCCAGCCCGGCATGATGGACACCTTTCTGGATGTGGGAATGAACGACGAGATCGCCGCCGGTCTGGCCGACAAAACCGGCAACCCCTGGTTCGCCTGGGACAACTACCGCCGGTTCATCCAGTGCTACGGCATGTCTTTCGATCTCAAGCGGGATGATTTCGATGCGGTCATGGGGGATTTCAAGAAAAAATGCGGGGTACCCTTCAAACGGGATTTTTCAGGAGATCAGATGCGGGATCTGGCCCTGGCCTACAAAAATCTGTTGCGGGATTCGGGCATCGATCTGCTGGAGGACCCCTTCGACCAGCTTCTGGTCACCGTCAAAAAGGTGCTCAATTCCTGGGACTCGGCCAAGGCCAAGGCCTACCGAAAGATCATCGGGATTTCCGACGACTGGGGCACCGCGGTGACGGTTCAGACCATGGTTTACGGCAATATGTCGCCGTCCGCCGGGTCCGGCGTGATTTTTACCCACAACCCCAAATGGTCTGAAGACGATGTGCGGCTGTGGGGGGATTTCACGGTCGGGAATCAGGGGGAGGATGTGGTCTCCGGGCTGGTGACCACGCTGCCCATCTCCCTGATTCAGCAGCAGAATGAAATGCGCAACACCGACGTCACCCTGGAGACCCACTTTCCCGACATCTTCAAGACCCTTAAAGAATGGGCGAGCGAGCTGATTTACGCAAAGGGGTGGAGCCCCCAGGAGAT
The DNA here is from genome assembly GCA_011390315.1 of Desulfobacteraceae bacterium. Lineage (GTDB taxonomy): Bacteria > Desulfobacterota > Desulfobacteria > Desulfobacterales > Desulfococcaceae > JAABSQ01. The sequence continues at coordinate 6,833 of JAABSQ010000281.1, read as the reverse complement.
CGAATTCACTTTTGAAAGCCCTCACAAGGAAGATCTGTATGTGCTCCAGAGCCGGAACATGTCGATCCGGGAGCGTAAAAAATATTTCGCCTTCGATCCGGAAGGGGTGGAGAGCGCGGTTCTGCTCGGAAACGGGGTCGGGGTCAGCGGCGGGGCTATGAGCGGCCGGGCGGTCTTCAGCCTGGAAGAGATCGACAAATGGCGGAAGCTGGAACCCAACACCCACCTGATTCTGCTTCGGGCCGACACGGTGCCCGACGATATTCGGGAGATCAACGCGGCCGACGGCGTCCTGACCGCCCGGGGCGGCGGCACCTCCCACGCCTCGGTGGTGGCCCATCGGCTGGGAAAGACCTGTGTGGTAGGGTGCGGCACCATGGTGTGCGATGAAAAGGCCAAACAGAGTTTTTTCGGGGACCAGCGCATCGAATCGGGGGATTTTTTGTCCATCAACGGCCAGGACGGCACGGTGTACCAGGGATATATGAAAGTAAAAGAAACCTGAATTAAAATACCAATCGAACACAGGCAGATAATCGGAGGGGATCATCATGGACAAAGGTTTAGAGGGGAAGGGGCTGCGGCTCGGAATCAACGGACTGGGCCGGATCGGAAAACTCACCGTCTGGCATCATGCGGCTCGCAAGTACTTTGATGAACTGGTGGTCAACCTGGGACGGGAGGTCGGCACCTCCTTCGAAGATATCGCCCATTATTTGGAGCGGGATTCCACTTATGGGAGGCTTCAAACTTATATTCGCGGCCACAGCGCCGAACCGGTGATTCGGGACATAGATGAGAAAAACAAGACCATGGAGATCGACGGAATCAAGGTCAAGTTCCTGATGTCCTCCAGGGACCCGGCCGGCATCGACTGGAAAGGGGAGAAGGTGAAGCTGGTGGTGGACACCACCGGCCGGTTTCTGGACCCCACCGCCGCCGGGGATGATTCCAATGGCAGCATGCGGGGTCATCTCGAAGCCGGGGCCGAAAAGGTGATCGTCTCGGCCCCTTTCAAGATCAAGGACAAGGGCCGGCCCATGCCCGAGGATGCGGTCACCACGGTGATGGGGATCAACGAAAACGATTATGATCCCCGACGGCACCGGGTGATTTCCAATGCCTCCTGCACCACCACCTGCCTGGCCCACATGATCAAGCCGCTGCTGAATGTCTTCGGGCCCAAACGGATACTGTCGGCCTCCATGGCCACCATTCATGCCAGCACCGGGTCTCAGCAGGTGCTCGACCGGCTTCCCGGAACCGGAAAATCGGACCTGCGGAAGAACCGGAGCGTGATGAACAACATCATTCTCACCACCACCGGTGCGGCCGCGGCTCTGCGTCTGGTGATTCCGGAGATGGAGGAGATCGGGTTCATCGCCGAATCGGTGCGGATACCCACCTCCACCGGTTCGCTGATCATTCTGGTGGTCAATTTTCAGGAAGAAATGGTGGGCGGCGAAATCCGGCGGGAAACCATCAACGACATCTACCGCCAGGCCGCGGCCGATGACCCCAAAGGCTATCTCCACTATACCGAAAAGCAGAACGTCTCCGGAGACATCATCGGATACCCCAAGGCCGGAGCGGTGATCGAGGGCCATGAAACCCATACCCGTACCGGAGAGGCGAGCATCAATCTCGGCAATATCCCGGGACTGGCCAAGCATCTCGGGGTGGACCTTCAGGGGACCATGGTTCGGGTGCCCATCACCCAGGCCGATATCTACGGCTGGTACGACAATGAAATGGGCTCCTATGTCAATCTTCTCGGAGACCGGACCGTCACCATCGCCGAGGACCTATAGCCGGTTTTTTTCCGACCGGATTCGGGAATTCGAGGTTACCGAAGTTCCTGAATCCGGTGGCTCAATTCAACGAATTCGGGAACCGTCAGGGTTTCGGCGCGGCGGATCGGATCGATGCCGGCCGCCTCCAGGGCCGCCCGGGCGGTGTCCGGCGGGATCCGCAGGTCGCTTCCGGAGAGGGCGTTTTTGAGGTTTTTGCGGCGTTGGCCGAAGGCGGCCTTGATCACCCGAAAGAGAAACCCCTCATCCTCGGCCGGAAAGGCCGGGGTCTCCCGGAATCGAATCATCAGCACCTCCGAATCGACCTTGGGCCGGGGATAGAAGAGGGGAGCATTCACCCGGGCCAGGGGTTCGACATCCGCACAATAGCGCAGCATGGCGGTGAGCCGCCCGTAATCCCTTCCCCCCGGTTCCGCCAGCAGCCGCAGGGCCAGTTCGCGTTGAAACATCATGGCGGCCCGGTCGACCCCCTCCCGGGCCTCGATCAATCGCACCACCACCTGGGATGAAACATTGTAGGGCAGGTTGCCCAATACCACCAGCCGGCCGGGAATCGACTCTTCCCGAATGAATGCCTTCAGGTCGAACCTGAGGATGTCCTGCTTCAAAACCGAGGCATTGGTGATGCTATGGGCCAACAGTTCGGTTTCGAGAAGCCCGATCAGCCGGTCGTCGGTTTCCACGGCGTAGACCTTTCGGGCGGCCCGGGCCGCGGGGATGGTGAGGGCGCCGAGTCCGGCGCCGATCTCCAGAACCGTTTCATCCGGTCTGATTCCGGCCCGGTTCACGATCATATCCGCCGTTGACGGGTCCGCCAGAAAATTCTGGCCCAGCTGTTTTTTGGGCTGCAGATTCCAGGCCTTGAGGAGTGTGCGGGGCGATGTCATGGGGAGGTTTTTACCACGCTCCCTTCGGTTTTTCAATTCCTCTTCTCTTTCCGGCCGGGAAAGGTATGGGGAGTTGTTTTTCCTGAAGGGCGGCTTGACTTTTTTTTGCCGTTTACGTAGTCCTGATTCGTATTTATCGTAATCATATTCCGTTAGAAAAAAAGGAATCGCTTCAGGGAGGAAAAACCGGATGGCGGACAAACGTCGGAAGTCCGTGAGTTTCAATGCCCTGGTGAGAATGTTTTTGCGGGACTACAACATTCCCACCAAAAAAGACGTGGACCGGCTGATGGCCCGCATGGACCAGTTGGAGCAGCTGATCCGGACCATGGCCCTGGAAAACCGGTCCCCGACGGCATCCAAGGGCGGCGGAGGGCGGAAAAACGGATCGGGCGGCATTACCGCCTCGGATGTGGTGGTGGAGGTCATCGCCCAGTTTCCCGAAGGCGTTTCCTTGTCGGATATCCAAAATCGGACCGGCTTCGGCGAGAAGAAGCTTCGCAACATTATCTACCGGCTCAATAAAGACGGCCGAATCGACCGCGTCCGTCGAGGGTTCTACATCGTTTCCGAGGAGGGGGATTGAACTCCCGAATGATCATGCGCATTCTATAGCCGACGACAACCTGCGACCGCCATCCTCGCCCCCCCGATGGCATCCGAATTTTTGAATCACATCATACCCATGAGAGGATATATCCATGACTGCATTTGATGATCCCCATAACCCCGGCATCCAGACCGGCGATCGCATCGGCGACTATGAAGTCCGCCGCACAGCCCTCATCGAGACCATCGACGCTTATTTTTATGAACTGGCGCATCTGCCCACCGGGGCGAAACACATCCATATCAGCAAGGACGATTCCGAAAACACTTTCAGCGTCGCCTACAAAACGGTTCCCTCCGATTCCACCGGGGTGGCTCATATCCTGGAACATACCGCTCTGTGCGGGTCCAAGAAATTTCCGGTCCGTGATCCCTTTTTTTCCATGATCAAGCGAAGCCTCAACACCTTCATGAACGCCTTTACCGCTTCCGACTGGACCATGTATCCCTTCGTGACCCAGAATGAAAAGGATTTCTACAATCTGATGGATGTCTATCTGGACGCCGGGTTCTATCCCATTCTGGACGCCCTCAATTTCAAGCAGGAGGGGCATCGTATGGAACTGGAGGGGGATCAACTGGTCTACAAAGGCGTGGTCTTCAATGAAATGAAAGGGGCCATGTCGTCTCCGGACCAGGTGATGGTCCGGTCTATGATGAACGCCCTTTATCCGGATACGACCTACGGCAACAACTCCGGCGGTGATCCCAAGGAGATTCCGTCTCTGACCCACGAAGCCCTGCTGGCATTTCACCGGCGCCACTACCATCCCAGCAATTCCTTTTTCTATACCTACGGAAACCTGCCGCTTCGCCGGCACCTGGAGATGATTCAGGAGAAAATCCTGGACCATTTTCAGCAGATTGATCCGAATACCGATGTTCCCGGTCAGCCCCGGTGGAGCGAACCCCGGGAGATGACCTACGCCTATCCCCTGGACCCGGGGGAGGACCCGGCCAAAAAATCCCAGGTGGCCGTGGGATGGCTCACCGCCGACATTCGGGACACCTTCGAGGTGCTGGCGCTTTCTTTGCTGGGGGAAATCCTGCTGGGGAATCCGGCCTCGCCCCTTCGCCGGGCCCTGATCGAATCGGGGCTGGGCTCGGCCTTGTCCGACGGCTCCGGATTCGACGGCGACAACCGGGACACCTCCTTTTCCTGCGGACTCAAGGACGTGGCGGAATCGGATGCCTCCAAGATCGAAAAGATCATCTTCGATGTCTTGAACGGACTGGTTAAAGACGGGATTCAACCGGATCTCATCGAAGCGGCCATTCACCAGCTCGAATTCCACCGAAAGGAGGTGTCCAACTCCCCCTATCCTTACGGCATCAAGCTGCTCCTGTCTTTTGCCGGAGGCTGGTTTCACGGAGGGGATCCACTGCGCATCCTCAATTTCGAATCGGACATTCAGCGGCTTCGGAAGGAGATGGATCAGGGTCCCTTCTTTGAAAACCGGATTCGAACGCATTTTCTGGACAATCCCCACCGGGTGCTCTTCAAGCTGGCGCCGGACACACAGATGGGCCGTCGGGAAGAGGAGCGGGAAAAAGCGGAGCTGGACAAAATCAAATCGGAACTTTCCGCCGACGAGATCGACCGGATTCAGCGGGATGCCGAAGCGCTTCAGGAGCTTCAGGAATCCGAAGAGAATCTGACGGTGCTGCCCACCCTCGAATTGTCGGATATTCCGCCCTCGGTCAAAAGCGTGGTCCCTGACGATCCCTGCGGGGATTTGCCGGATACCTGGTGGTTTGAACAGCCGACTTCCGGGATTTTTTATTTCACCGCCACCGCCGGCATCGGCGCTTTGCCGGAAGGGCTGGTTCCCCTGCTTCCCTTTTTCTGCCATGCCTTCACCAAGGTGGGGACGGCTCGACGGGATTACATTGAACTGTCCGGATTGCTGGACCTTTACCTGGGCGGCATCGGGGTGTCGACCCATGCCCGCAATCGGTATGACGAAAACGGCCTGTGCGTTCCCTTCATCACTTTGAACAGCAAGTGTTTGAACCGCAATCAGGAGAAGATGTTCGAGATCCTTCGGGAACTCCTGTTCGAATACAACTTCGCCGACACCCGCCGACTGAAAACCCTTCTGATGGAGTATCGGGCCTCTCTGGAGGCCGGTGTGGTTCGAAGCGGACACAGTCTGGCCATTTCCCTGGCATCGAGAAACTACTCGGCGACCCGTCGACTCAATGAAACCTGGCGGGGGGTGCATCAGCTCAAGACCATTAAATCGATTACCGAAGATTCGAGCGAGGAGCGGCTGCGGGCTCTGTCCGAGGACCTGGTCTCCATCGGGCAGCACCTGTTTACCCGGAAAAACCTCAAGCTGGCCCTGATCGGGGAGGATTCGGCCTTGACCACCGCAGCCCCGCCGGTTCAGTCCATTCTGGATGAACTGGACCCCGGCGAGGCCGAAGGATACCGGCCCCCGTCGCCGGGCGCCGGTACCGACGGATTGCCCCGCGAAGGATGGGCCACCTCCACCGCGGTCTCCTTTGTGGCCAGCGCCTTTGAAACGGTCCGAATGGGCCATTCGGACGCCCCCGCCCTGGCGGTGATCGGCAAGATGCTCCGCTCCCTGTTTCTCCACCGGGAGATTCGGGAAAAGGGCGGGGCCTACGGCGGATTTTCCATCTACAATCCTGAAGACGGAATCTTCTGCATGGCCTCCTATCGCGATCCCCACATCGTCAACACCCTGAAAGCCTTTAACGGGGCCGCCGATTTCATCCGCTCCGGGGATTACAGCGATGAGGACATCAAAGAGGCGATCCTTCAGGTCTGCTCCGACATCGACCGGCCGGACCCGCCCGGACAGGCGGCCCGCAAGGCCTTTTACCGGCAGCTGATCGGGCTTACCGACGAAACCCGGGAGCGATTCAAATCTCAGCTGCTTCAACTGAATCGAGGCCGGATTCAGGCCGCCGCCGGCAAGTATTTTGAAGCGGGACCGGACCAGCGCGGGGTGGCGGTGATCTCCAACGAAGACAAACTCAAGGCGGCCAACGGAGAAATGGCGGACACGCCCCTGGCCCTGCACCGCATTTAAATTGAGAGACGACCGAATGCGCATCGTCATCATCGGCGCCGGGGCCATGGGGTCTTTGTTCGGTTCGTTTCTCTCGTCGGCGGCCGAGGTCTGCCTGGTGGATCCCTATGAAGAGCATGTGCGGACCATCACCGAGAAGGGGCTTACCGTGGAAGGGGTCGACGGAACGGCTCGGACCTGCCGTTTATCCGCCGTCACCGACTCCGGACAGATTCAGCCGGGATTCGATCTGGCGATCCTCTTCACCAAATCCTATTTGACCGAATCGGCGGCCCGGACCGCTCTTCCCCTTTTGGGAGGCGAAGGGAGGGTGCTGACCCTGCAAAACGGGGTGGGCAACCGGGAGACGATTGCCTCGGTGGTTCGGGAAGACCGGGTGATGGCCGGGGTCACCTCCCACGGCGGCACCCTGTTGGGGCCCGGCCGGATTCGCCACGGCGGCGAAGGGCCCACCCATATCGGCG
>JAABSQ010000267.1 GCA_011390315.1 Desulfobacteraceae bacterium | reverse complement strand
GGTGAGCCCGCCGGACAAATTCGGATATTGCAGCCTCGGGGTGTCGGTGGATATCACCCGCTCCGGCATGGAGTCGGCCAAAATCGTCATCGCCCAGCTCAACCCCCGAATGCCCAAGACCTGGGGAGACAGCTTCGTCCACATTGATGAAATCGATTATGTGGTCCTCCATGAGGAACCCATTGTGGAATCCCTGTCGACCCGAAAGCAGAATGAAATCACCCGGCGGATCGGCCATTTCGTGTCGGAAGTGGTGGAAGACGAGGCCACCCTTCAGATCGGCTTCGGCCATCTGCCCAATGAAATCCTGCCCTACCTGGACAAAAAAAAGGAGCTGGGCATTCATACCCAGGTCATCACCGACGGGCTTCTTCCCCTGCTCAAAAAAAAGGTGATCACCAATAAGAAAAAGACCCTCATTCCCGGCCGGGTGGTGGCCTCTCTGGTGATGGGCTCTCGGGAGCTGTATGATTTCGTGGACAACAACCCGATGTTCTATTTCCGGTCATCGGATTATGTCAATGATCCCACCGTCATCGCTCGAAACGACAACCTGATCTCCATCAGTTCGGCCCTGGAGGTGGACCTGACCGGTCAGGTCTGCTCGGATTCCATCGGCAACAAGTTCTACAGCGGCATCGGCGACCAGGTCGACTTTCTGCGGGGCAGCGCCATGTCCAAAGGCGGGTTTTCCATTATCGCCCTTCCGTCTACGGCCCAAAACGGCCGGGTATCCCGTATCGTGCCCAGCCTCAGCGAAGGGGCCGGGGTGGCCACCACCCGGGCCGACGTGGATATCGTCATCACCGAATACGGGATCGCGGAGCTTCAGGGCAAGTCCATTTACCAGCGGGTGATGGAGCTGGTCCAGATCGCCCATCCCAAGTTTCGGGAAGAACTGATAGAAGAAGCCAAAAAGCGGCGATTCATCTTCGCCGACCAGCTGCCGCCCTCCACTGAAGATCTCATATTCCTGGAGGGATACAAAACCACCCGGGAGCTCAAAAACGGCAAAACCGTGCTGTTTCGTCCCCTCTTTCCGTCGGATGAATTCGCCTACCGAAATTTTTTCTACTCCCTTCAGGAAAAGACCATCTATTACCGGTTTTTTTATAAAATGAAGATCTTTTCCCACGAAGTGCTTCAGAAACAATACGCCAGCGTCGATTATAAGCGCAATATGTCCATCGTCGGGCTGATTCATCGCAAGCGCCACAAAGAGCTGATCGCCATCGGCTCCTATGCCGACGCCGAAGCCGAAAGAGCGGAGGTCGCATTCGTGGTGAGGGAGGATTACCAGGGCATGGGCATCGCCTCCTACCTTCTGGAGCAGCTCGAGATCATCGCCCGGGACAACGACTACACCGGGTTCATCGCCACCACCCTTCGGGAAAATTCCGCCATGCTCCATGTCTTCAAAAAACGGTATCCCAACGCCAAGGTGGTTTCCAGCAGCAGCGACATCCTCATCTACATGGATTTCGACGACAAAGACAAGCCAAAGACCCGGGCCAGAGAGCCGGAGGTATAAGTCCTGAACCATGGAGATCGGATCTTCGGAATGGACGGCCCTCATCCGGAAAGGCGCGGAATCGTTCGGGGTTCACCTCAACAGCCGCCAGACCGAACAATTGGCCGGTCACGGACGGGATCTGCTTGCCTGGAACCGCCGAATCAATCTGACCCGAATCACCGACCCGAAAACGGTGGCGATTCGCCATTTCATCGATTCCCTGGCCCCGGCCGACTGGATCCCCGCCGATGCCCGCATCCTCGACATCGGCTCCGGCGGCGGGTTTCCGGGGATTCCGCTGAAGGTGTCCTGCCCGAGCCTTTCGGTCACCCTGATCGACGGGGTGAGAAAAAAGGTCAATTTCCTGAAGACCGTTATTCGAAACCTGAACCTGAAGGGAATCGAGGCCCGTCAGTGTCGTGCCGAGGAAATGATCAAAGCGGATGATTCCCATGCCCGCGCCTATGGGGTAATCCTCTGTCGCGCCCTCACCGCACTCGATCGGTTTGCGGCGCTGGCCCGGCCGCTTCTTTCAGAGGGCGGGACTTTGATCGCGATGAAGGGCGATCTCTCTTTGGAAGAACGGGAGGCTCTGGCCCGGTACCTGAAAAACATCGGCCCTTTTTTTCGGTGGGAAGAAAAAACCTACACCCTCCCGTTCGAGGGCTCCCGGCGGACCCTGGTCAGGCTGGTGCATCAGCAGACCGAAGAAGATCCGGCACGGCCCGTTCGGCCCGGCTGAGGGGTGCTTCGGGATGGATATCATACCGGCCGCAAAGCGGCTGCGGAAACCCTTCACGGCCGGTTTTCGACCGAGAGGTGTTCGACCGGGAACTATTCGACCGGGAACTATTCGACCGGGGGCTATTCGACCGGGAGCTATTCGACCGGGAGCTATTCGACCGGGAGCTATTCGACCGGGAGCTATTCGACCGGATCAGGGCGGATTTCGGAACCGAAGCAGTTTCTGAGCGGGCCCGTCTTCGATGAGCGGAATGAATTTGCGGTTCACTTTGGGAAAGGGATAATCCTCGATCTCATTCATGAGAATCCAGCGATGATCCCGGGGGCCGGCCAATTCGATTTCTCCGGATCGGTATCGACAGTAGAAGACCTCCAGGTCCACCTTGAAATGGGTATAGGCATGGCGGACCCGGGTCAGGTAGGCATCCACCGCCACCTCCAGGCCGGTGGTCTCTCGAATGCGGCGAATCAAGGCTTGCGGGGCCTCTTCGTCGGGCAGAATCTCTCCGCCCGGGAATTCCCAAAGCCCCCCGAGAAGCCCCTCGGTCGGCCGCCGGGTGATGAGCAGTTCACCGTTGCGGCAGATCACCCCGGCCACCAGCTTTCGGGTCGGGGTCGGTTTCCGTTGAATCCTTCGGGGATATTCCGAAACCGAGCCGGCCTGAAAAGCACGGCATTCCCACCGGAGCGGACACCCGACACAGCCGGGATTGACCGGCCGGCAGATCAGTGCCCCCAGCTCCATCATCGCCTGGTTGAATATCCCGGGCGAGGACGGGTCCAGCAGCCGGTCCGCCAGCCCCTTGAAGACGGTATAGGAGGGCGCGGCATTGGCCGGTGCGTCCAGGGTCAGCAGGCGGGCCAGGACCCGTTTCACATTGCCGTCCACCACCGCATGCCGGCCCTCGAACGCAATGCTCTGAACGGCGGAGGCGATATACTCCCCCACCCCCGGTAAATTTTTGAAGGTGTCCCGGTCATCGGGTATTTTCCCCCGGTATTCGGTTGCCACCACCTGAGCCGCCTTGTGCAGATTGCGGGCCCTGGCATAATACCCCAACCCCTCCCAGACCTTGAGCACCTCCTGAGGGTCCGCCTCGGCCAGGGATTCAATATCGGGGAACCGGGCCATAAAATCGGCGTAATAGGGCAGGACCGTATTGACCCGGGTCTGCTGCAGCATCACCTCCGACACCCAGATGGCATAAGGGTCGGCGGTTTCCCGCCAGGGCAATCGACGATGGTGCATTCGGTACCACTGGATCAGCGGTTCCCGAATGCGGTTGATTCGGTTGGTTTTCAATTCGGATGGCTGCATATCGAGTTCAACAAGAAAGCGGTTGATTCTTTATGGTTTCGGGGGCTATATTTCAGCACAGGAAAAAAATCCGAGAATTCACGGGGCGGCGCCCTTCGATTATCGTTCTTTTCCCGACCCCGAATTAGAGGAGCTCCACCGGTGTGGACCTGGTTTAAAAAAAAACTCTCCGGCGATTACATGCGACGACAGATCTATATGATGTCGAGTCTCGGGCTGTTCTATATCATCATCATCGCCCTGTTCGCAATCCCGCTCCTGGGCGCTTTTGTGGTGGTCCTGATTCAGGGGGTGATGGACTTCCGGTTCCTGATTCTGGGCGGCGGCATCATCCTTCTGGGCCTGGCGGTCTTTTATCTCGGCAGGTTCACCGTGCGCTTTTTTCAGAAGGTGCGCCGGGACGGATTTATGGCCCTTCGGGATGCCCGAAACCGGTCCCGGCAGGGCCAGCCTGTGGAAATCGGTTTATTCGGGGGCCTTCTCACATTCTCGTATAGCGGCCGATCCGCCCATTCGGCCCTGGACCAGGCCGAGGAACCGCCCCGTCTGATCACCGACGCCGCCGGCGAATTGCCCCCGAAAAATGATCCGGTGCGGCAGCTTCGGGAACTCTCGGTCCTCAGAAATGAAGGGGTGATCGATGCCGACGAGTTCCAACGGCTCAAATCGGCCCTGATCCGGCATTTCTGCGAAAGCGAACCGGAAGAAGACCCCGCCGCCGTCTCCGAAGAATAGCCCCGATCCACACCAAGCACCTCATCAATAATTTCATAACATCCGTAGGGGCAGGCCCCCGTGCCTGCCCTTAGCCGGGGCAACCACAGGGGGATTGCCCCTACAACATCAGGTACAGAAATATATGCACAGGTACTTATCTTTTCAGGTGATGATACGGCGGATAGGTCGACAGCCGTTCATCCTCCACCGGATCACCCACCGTGAAATGGTAAAGGCTCTGAAAAGTCGAATCCTTCAATCCCAAAAGCTCATGGACCGGATCATCGAAAAAGCACCCGATTCCGGTGCCGCGAACCCCGTGGGCTTCGGCCTCCAGATAAAGCACCTGCCCGATCATTCCGGTCTCCCAGAACAGGTGCCGGTATCTGTAAGGCGCCTCGGCAACCGTCTCCTGAAAATCGGCGATCATCCCCAGAGAAAAGGCGCTGTATCCGGCGATCCCCTGGTGGCAGCTGAGGGCGACGGCGGTGTCTTGAAAATTCCCCGCTTCCAGCAGGAAAAGACGCCGGTTTCCTTCCACCGGTTCCCACCCGAAATCGGAACGGGTCTTTTCTCGAATTCGGTCCGGACCGTTCCCGGTCCGATGAAAAAAATAGAGTCCCGGCTCCATCCGCTCCACACGATGGACGAACAGCAGAAGATTCACCCGGGGCGGTCCTAAACCGATATCGAACGGCGGACAGTCGCTTCGGGGCAGGGTCATCTCCAGCATGGATAGAAAACGCTCCCGTCCGAGCATCCCCTTTCCGCTGAAGGAGACCGCACTGCGGCGCCGGCGGATGATCTCGGCGGCCGAAAGGGCGGATTCGGCCCCTTGGGCGAAAGCCTCTTCTTCAAAGGCGGGCCGCTTTTCATCCGTCCGCGGCTTCTCCGTGGCTTCGGCGGCCCGCCGGATCGCCTTCCAGTCGACCGGATCACGGCTGAGACGGTTGGGCGAACCTTGAAAATGCAATTCTGAAAAAGCGGAAAG
>JAABSQ010000266.1 GCA_011390315.1 Desulfobacteraceae bacterium | reverse complement strand
GTCCCCGATGTGCTGGCTCATGAAGGCGTTCTTGCCTTTGGTGAGACAGACGGCGCTTTTCAGCTCCGCACCGCAGGCCAGGATCGGGTTTACCGGCCGGCTCAGAAATATCGGCATCGGAGCATACCCCCGGGACCGGCGGATCGGGCGGGGTGCGCCTGCGATGATACGGGTGATGGAATCATCGCTTCGCAGCCGAATGTCCCGGTTGTGGACCAGAAAAAAATCGGCGATGCCCGACAGACGGTGAAACGCCTCGTCATTGTCGATGGCGATGGGCTCCTCGCTCAGATTCGCGCTGGTCATTACCAGCGCGGAAAAGCGGAATGGTTCGGAACCGAACAAAAGAGAGTGCAGCGGGGTGTAGGGAAGCATGACCCCGAAGTACCGGTTCTGCGGGGCGACCGAGTCGGCGAGGATCTGGTCTTTCTTTTTCTGAAGCAGCACGATGGGACGCTGGGGAGAGGTGAGAAGGCGTTCTTCGTCGGGCGTCGTCCGGGCGAACCGCTGAATGTGAGCCAGACTGGGCGCCATCAGGGCAAAGGGCTTTTCCTCGCGCCCTTTTCGTTCCCGCAACCGCCCGACCGCATCCGGATTTTCGGCATCCGCCGCCAGGTGGAACCCTCCCAACCCCTTGATCGCAAGAATATGCCCGGCCTTCAGCAGTTCAATGGTTTTTCGGATCGGATCTTGCGCCCCGACGGCTTCGGCACGGCAATCGAAAAGCGCCGTCTGAGGTCCGCAGATCGGGCAGGCATTGGGTTGGGCATGAAACCGCCGGTTCCCGGGGTCTTCGTATTCGGCCCGGCACTGATCGCACAGCGGAAACACCGACATGGACGTGAAGGGTCGATCATAGGGGATGTCGTCGATGATGGTGTAGCGGGGCCCGCAGTTGGTACAGTTGATGAAGGGGTAGCGGTACCGCCGGTCGGCCGGATCGAACAGCTCCCGAAGGCAGTCGTCGCAGACCGACATGTCCGGGGAGATCAGGGTGGCGGTCTCTTCCCCCGGTTTGCTAGGGATGATGGTGAAATCCTCAAACCCCTCCACCAGGTCCGGTTCTTTGGATATATCGGTGATGTGGGCCAGGGGCGGCTTTCGGGTCTTCAAATTTTGAAAAAAGGAGTCGATGTCAGCGGATTCGCCTTCGGCATGAATCCGCACCCCGGACGAGGTGTTGGCCACATGGCCCCGGACGGCGTATTCCCGGGCCGATTGGTAGACAAAGGGACGGAAGCCGACCCCCTGCACAATGCCGTTGAGGGTGATGTTGACTGCGATGATCGATTCAGACATCAAGGTCACGGAAGAAAAAAGAACATCATACCTTCGGGAGGTCCCACCGGACATTCGGAACATCCGGCGGTTCCGCGGTACTGCCGGACACCGGCCGTGCGGCCGGATGTCGGTCGATGGCATTCAGGACCTCCTTGGCTGTGGCCACCATTCCGCCCACGTTGGAGAGGGTGGCGGGGATGATCATGGTGTTGTTTTCCCGGGCCAGCTTTTCAAAGGCGTTCATGTACTGCTCCGCAATGCGCAGGTTGACCGCATCCTTGCCCCCTTCTTTATTGATGGCCAGGGCGATTTTGGCGATTCCCCGGGCGGTGGCCTCGGCCACCCGCTCGATCTCGGCGGCCCGTCCCTCGGCTTCATTGATCCGGCGCTGTTTTTCACCTTCCGATTCGGCGATCATGGCCTGCCGTTTTCCTTCGGCCCGATTGATCTCGGCCTGCCGTTTTCCTTCGGATTCGGCGATATCCGCCCGTTTTTTCCGTTCCGCCTTCATCTGCTGTTCCATGGCCTCGATAATGGTCTTGGGCGGTTCAATGTCCTTGACCTCGTACCGGGTTACCTTGACGCCCCAGGGATCGCTGGCTTCGTCTACGGCTTGGACCACTTTGGCGTTGATCTCATCCCGGGCTTCGAAGCTCATATCCAGATCAAAGGTGCCGAAAATGGAGCGCATGGTGGTCTGGGCCAACTGAGAGACGGCATACTTGTAGTTTTCGATGCCGTAGGCCGATTTGACCGGGTCCACCACCTGGATGTAGAGAATGCCGTCGACGCCCACGGATACGTTGTCCCGGGTGATGCAGGTCTGCTGGGGCACGTCCACCGCCTCTTCCTTGAGGGATCGTTTATAGGCCACCTTGTCCAGAAAGGGCACCAGCACGTGAAAACCGGCATCCAGGGTGCGGCTGTATTTTCCCATTCGCTCCAGCACGAAAGAGGTTCGATGGGGCACGATCCGAACGGTTTTGAAAAAGGCGATGAAGGCGAAGATCAGAATCCCGATGATGATGTATTCCAACATGTTCTCTCCTAATCCTGAATAGGTTCCACGTGAAGGACGATGCTCTCCTTGCCGATAATGCGGACGTACCGGCCCGGCATCAAGGTTTCATCCGCTCGGGTTTCCGCCTTCCATGCCGCGCCTTTGAAGGTGACCCGGCCCGGGCTTCCCCGTTTGAGCGGTTCTTTGACGACAGCGGTTTTTCCCAGAAAATCATCGGTGACATCCGGCTCATACCCCTTTTCGCCCAACAATCGGGTCCGCATGGACAGAAGGCCGGCCACCGAGGTGACCAGAAAGATCACCAGTTGCATGAGCAGGCTGAGATTGAAAAAATAGCTCAAGACGGCCGTCACCCAGGCCCCGATGCCGAAAAAGACCAGGATGACGCCGGGGACTGAGAATTCCGCAATCAGAAGGACCAAGCCGATGAAAAACCAGATCGGGGTGGGATTGAAGAAGAAATCGAGGCTCACATTCGCCCCCTTTTTTCAGTATCAGGTGGATCGATCGCCGCCGCCGGCTTCCGCCTCACGGTCCATCATGGCCGCGGCTTCCCGGAGAAGCTGAAGGGATTCCATAGCCGCCGCCTCATCGATTTTCTGAATGGCGAACCCGGCATGGACGATGACATAATCGCCGACCTCTGGATCTTCCAGCATCAGAAGGCTGGCCTCCCGCCGGACCCCGTCCACGTCGATGACCGCCATTTGGTCGTTGATCTCGACGATTTTAGAGGGAATGGCTAGACACATGGTTTTCGACTCCTTTTTCTTGATAATCGCCGCCCAGGCGTTTGACTTCTTTCAGCACCAGTTCGATCATTTCTTCCATTCGGTTTTGAATCACCGGGGTCAGCTCCACAGTGTAAGTGGTAATGTCCTGAGGTTCCACCCCGAGAATGACCGTGTGCGGGGCTTTGCCCAGGCCGTGGCGGCAGAGGGTCATGGCCTCCAGAAAATCGATCTGATGCAGAGAGTTTTTGGCCCGGACCCGGTCGGGGATGTCGTCGTGGTCGATTCGGTAGAGGGCGCCCGGAACGCCGTTGTTTCGGATGACATCCACCACGATGAGCTCATCCACTTCGCAGATCACCCCCAGCAGGTGCATGCCGAGGACCCCGCCGTCCATTACCGAGATGTTTTCCCCGAAGGTGTATCGGCGGTGAAGTTCGTTGATGACGTGGATGCCGAACCCCTCGTCGGTGAGCAGGCTGCATCCCACGCCCAGTATCATGATGTTGGGTGATTTCATAATTATCCGATGGGTTAGGTTGTTCTCCAACACCGCCGCAAGTTCTTTCATTGGAGGACGGTCACTTCCCAAAGGAAATGATTTCCATTAAAATGACCTTATTCCCGGAAAAATCGACGGCGGGGATGAGAGGGTCGCCCGGGTCGGTGCGTATGACCTGCCGGCCCGGGCGAACAGGGGTGCTGAATTTAGAGCACTTTGATTTTATAAACCTCGTTGGATTTGGGATCGATGACATGGACGGCGCAGGCGATGCAGGGGTCGAACGAGTGGACCGTCCGCAGCACCTCGATGGGCCGTTTGGGATCGGCGATGGGGGTGCCGATCAGGGCTTCTTCCACCGGACCCTTCTTGCCGCCTTCACACCGGGGCCCCAGGTTCCAGGTGGAGGGTACTACATACTGATAGTTCTTGATCTTCTTGTTCTCGATCTCGATCCAGTGGCCCAGGGACCCACGGGCCACGTCGTTCAGGCCGTACCCCATGCCGCTGTCGGGCATTTCATAGGGTTCGTAGGTCTTGGTATCGCCGTTTCGGACGTTCTCCACCAGGCTCATGATCATGTTTTCCATGTTATCGCCGATGATGATGGTTTCGAGACCCCGGGCCGCGGTTCGACCCAGCGTGGAAAACAGGGCTTCCACCGGCACGTTCAGCTTTTTGGCGGTGGCGTTCACGACGCTCTGGACCGGTTTGTTTCCGGAGGCATAGGCCACCAGCACCCGGGCCAGGGGGCCGACCTCGCAGGCCGCCCCTTCGTACCGGGGGGCCTTGAGCCAGGAGTATTTACCGGTTTTGGTCCGGCCGAACCACCAGGTCCGCTCACCGCCCGGTTCATAAGGGCCGTGCTGGGGCTCGGTGACGCCGCCGAAGGGGTGCATGGGTTCGTGATCCGCATACCAGGCATGCTTCACATGCTCGGTCACTTTTTCCTGGTCCGCCATCTCCACCTTGCTGAGGTCCCGATTGAATACCACGCCCCGCGGGAAGAGGAAGGAATCGGGCTCTTTTTCGCTGGAGGGGAGGTCCCCGTAGGCCAGAAAATTGGTGGTGCCGCCGATGCCGCCCCAGTCTTTGTAATAAGAGGCGACCATCAGCAGGTCGGGAATATAGACGTCCTTGACGAACTTCTGGGTTTCCTTCCAGAGATAGAGGAATTGGAAGATCCGGTCCGGGTTGAGGTCCCGAATGGAGGTGACCCCGCCCACCACCAGCGACTGGATGTGGGGGTTTTTTCCGCCGAAGATGGCATGCATCTTGGCCGCTTTGGCCTGCAAGCGCAAGGCCTCGATATAATGGGCCGTGGCCATCAGGTTTTCTTCCGGGGGCAGCTTGTAAGCCGGGTGTCCCCAGTAGGCGTTGTTGAAGGGACCGAGCTGACCGCTTTCCACAAAAGTCTTGAGCCGGTTCTGGACGTCTTTGTAATAGGCGGTGCCGCCCCAGGGCGCATTGCTGACGTTTTCGGACAGCTTGGCTGTTTTTGTCGGATCGGCTTTCAGGGCGCTGACGACATCCACCCAGTCCAGGGCATGGAGATGATAAAAGTGGACGATGTGGTCATGTTGAAACTGGGCCCCGTGCAGCAGGTTGCGAATGATTCTCGCATTGGGCGGGATCTGGACCCCGACGGCGTCTTCCACCGCCCGCACCGACGCCAGACCATGCACATAGGTGCAGACCCCGCAGGAGCGCTGGACGAAATGATAAGCATCCCGAGGATCCCGGCCCTTGAGGATCATTTCGATG
>JAABSQ010000265.1 GCA_011390315.1 Desulfobacteraceae bacterium | reverse complement strand
TCGATGTCGTACATATAGGCGGCGATTCGGGCGCTGCAGAATCCGCCCTGGCAGGGTCCTTTTCCGATTCGGCTGCGAAGCCCCACCGATCGCAAAGTGGGTTGTCCCCCCTGATCCTGAAGGGACTGAATAATGCGGTCCACCACATCCCGGGAGACCATTTCACATTCACAGAGCAGAAGATCGTCGCTCCGCCCCGACCGCAGCCACTCCCGGGGGGCCAGGCCCGGTTGGGTCCATCGCCC
>JAABSQ010000264.1 GCA_011390315.1 Desulfobacteraceae bacterium | reverse complement strand
GACGGAGGAAGCGGTTCGGTTCGGGTCCGGCAGGGCTCTGAAACCCTCAGTTTCTGGCACACCAGGTCGGCGGTCTTTTCGGCCATCAGCCGATAGGTGGTGAGTTTGCCCCCGGCGATGGTGATAAAGTTTTCCAGGCCTTCCGCCTCATGATCGAGAAGGGCGAACCCCCGGCTGACCTTTCGGTCATCCCCGCCCGAAGACCCGATCAGCGGCCGCACCCCGGCATAGGCCCGAATGTACCGGGTGTCGGCCAGGACCGGCACCATGGCGGCGCCTTCCTCGATAATTCGGTCCACTTCGTGAATGGTGGGCCGGCATCCGTCGGGGGTGTCCACCCGCACCGATGTGGTTCCCAGAATGGATACGGTGCCGCCGGGCACCAGAATATCCCCGTCCCCGGGTTTTCGCAGTCGGTTGATCACCCTGCGGGTGATTCGGCTCTGGGTGACCAGCAGGGTGCCCTTGGAGCAGACCACATCCAGATGAAGCCCGGCCAGATGCGCCACCATTCCGGCCCAGGCGCCGGCGGCATTGACCACCTGGTCCGCCTCCACCGAAAGGGTTTCACCGGTGAGTCGATTGCGAAGGCGAACGGATTGCACCCGCTTTTTTTCGGATTCGAATGACACCGCCTGAATATGCGGCAGAAAGACCGCTCCGAGCCGGCAGGCATCGGCGATATTGTCCAGGGCGAGCTTGAAAGGATCGACGGAGGCATCTTCTACGGAATAGGCGGCGATGAGATCGGGAGAGAGGGCCGGTTCCAATTCCATGGCCGTATCCGGGTCAACCGGTTCGGCGGGAATCCGGCTCCGCGCACACAAATCGGGAAAATCGGCGATATAGGTTTCGTCATCCCCGGGCACGGCCACGAACAACCCTTGAGTTTCCTCGATGCAATGGGGCGCGAGGCGTTTGAGCAGGTTTCCTTCATCCCGGCATTCCCGGGCCGCTTCGGCATCGGAGGCCACATACCGGCCCCCGCTGTGAAGTAGCCCGTGATTGCCGCCCGAGGCCCCGGCGTCGATATCCCGCTGCTCGACCAGAATACAGGGAACCCCCCGCAGGGCCAGGTCCCGGGCCAATCCGGTTCCGGTAACGCCCCCGCCGATGATCAAGACCCGGGTTTTCATGGCACCTTCCGTCGATAGAATTGGGATACTCTTTTTCTTATCCGCGCATCCTGTGGAAAATAGTTTCGCTTGAGAAAACAAAAAAAGGATGCTATGGGATTTACACGGATAAAATGGTATTTTCATACCGAACTGACGAAAAAATTTACCATATCCGGATGGTTTTGTCATTGATTTTTTTCTTTTGACAACACAGTGCTTTAGATTTTTCGTTTCCGAAAAGCTGTTATCCGTTTCACCGAATCCCTTTTATTTCAAAAAACAAATGACGGAAAGCCTATGGCAACGGAAGAACCGGGCGTAAACCGGCCCGAGACCGAGAAAACACCGAAGGACAAAGGCGATAAAAAATCCAAGTCCATCCGCACCCGGCACGATTACATTCTCAAGCAGGTCCGGGAAAAAGGGTTCGTCACCATCGAGGGGCTGGCCCAGTCATTCCGGGTCACCCCCCAGACCATCCGCCGGGACATCAATGCCCTCAGCGAAAGCGGCCTGATCCACCGCTACCACGGTGGTGCGGCCCCGGCCACCAGCACCGAGAACGTCGCCTATTCCGATCGAAAGGTGATCTGTCTGGCCGAAAAACAGCGGATCGCCCGTCTGGTGGCCGCTCACATTCCGAACAAGGTCTCCTTATTCATCAATATCGGCACCACCACCGAGGAGGTCGCCAAGGCCCTGCTCCACCATGAGCGGTTGCGGGTGATCACCAACAACCTGAACGTCGCCTCCATACTGAGCAAGAACAAGGATTTCGAAATCATCATCACCGGCGGGCTGCTGCGCCACCGGGACTGCGGCATCATCGGCGAGGCGGCCATCGATTTCATTCGGCAGTTCAAGGTGGACTACGGGATTATCGGCATCAGCGGCATCGATTCGGACGGCACCCTTCTCGACTTCGACTATCGGGAGGTGCGGGCGGCCCGGGCCATCATCGACAATTCCCGTCAGGTTTTTCTGGCAGCGGACCACACCAAATTCGGACGAAACGCCATGGTTCGCCTGGGGTCCATCGCTGAAATCACCGCCCTGTTCACCGACCGGAATCCGCCCGCGGCTCTGGGAGAGGTGCTTTCGGTCTCGGATGTACGGGTCCATGTGGCCAAACGATGAGGTTTTCAGGCCCTGATCATCCTTTCTGCCAAGCGGAATAACGGAAGGCCACCCCAGGATATTTTCCCGGGCCGGGAAGCTGTTTGAGCGAATGCGAGTTCTTGCCGGGCCGGGAAAAGATCCCGGGAGGGCCGAAACGTGATCAAATCCATAAGATCGATCATCGGCTCAAGAAAAAGGAGGCATCACCGGCTTGGGCGGTGAGCACGCCGTTTTTCATGAGGCCCAGGTCCTCCAGCCAGGATTCAAACTCCGGCAGCGGACGCAGGCCCAAGGTCTGCCGCAGCGAGGGCGCGTCGTGAAAACTGGTGCACTGATAGGCCAGCATGGCGTCATCGCCCATGGGCACGCCCATGAAGTAGTTGCAGCCGGCCGCCGTGAGCAGCACCGCCAGATTTTCGATGTCGTTCTGGGTGGCCCGGGCGTGATTGGTATAGCATGCATCACAGCCCATGGGAATCCCGATCAGCTTGCCCATGAAATGGTCTTCCAGACCTGCCCGGGTGATCTGGACCGCATCGTAGAGATATTCCGGCCCGATGAACCCCACCACCGTATTGACCTGATACGGCTTCCACCGCTTGGCCAGGCCGTAGATTCGGGCTTCCAGGGTGAGCTGGTCCCAGCCGTTGTGGGCGTCCGCCGACAATGCCGATCCCTGCCCGGTCTCGAAGTACATGTAGTTCGGCCCGGTCGGCCAGCAGTATTTTTGCGCCAGGGCATAGGCTTCGTCCAGCATCCCCACATCCACCCCGAAGCTTTCGTTGCCCCGCTGGGAACCGGAGAGGCTCTGAAAGACCAACCCCACCGGGGCCCCTTTTTTCATGGCCTGCATCTGGGTGGTGACATGGGAGAGGAGGCAGTTCTGGGTCGGAATGTCCCAGGTTCGGATAATGCCGTAGCTCATGTCGAGCAGCCGGGAGACGCTGGACAGGCTGTCGTCCACCGGGTTGATGCCGATGACGCTGTCTCCCGACCCATAGGAGAGCCCCTCGTAGATGGCGGCGCGAATGCCTTCGGGGCTGTCGACCGGATGATTCGGCTGGCACCGGCTGGCCAGGGTCCCGGGCAGCCCGGCGGTATTCGCACAATGGGAGGTGACCCGGATCTTTTTGGCGGCATAGATCAGATCGAGATTGGACATCAGCTTGGTCACCGCTGCCGCCATTTCACCGGTCAGCGCATTGGATACCCGACGAATCATTTCCGCGGTGGTGGTATCCGCCAGCAGCCATTCTCTGAACTCCCCCACCGTCCAGCCCTTGATTTCCGCAAAAATCGTTTCATTGACCGCATCGTCGATCACCCGGGTGACTTCGTCCCGATCATAGGGTACCGCCGGGTTGGCGCGAAGCGTCTCCAGGGTGACCTCGGCCAGGACATATTTGGCGGCCACCCGTTCGGAAATGGAGGCGGCGGCCAGCCCGGCCAACTCGTCGCCGGATTTGGATTCATTGGCCTTTCCCATCAGCTCCCGTATGTCCCGGAATTCAAAGGTCTGGCCGAACAGTTTCGTCCGCAGCAGCATGAAACATCCCTTTCCTCAGCCGGCGCTCATGAGTCGAGGCTTATATGTCGAATAGATTAATGATAAAAAATCAGCGTCTTGACACTCAAGGGCACCGCCCGGCCGTCCAGAACCGGACGGCCGATATCGATATAATCCCCTTCCCGAAGCCCCACCTGATCGATCACCAGCAGGGGACGGCCGGAAATCAGGTTTTTCAAGGTCTGACCCAGCACCCGGGCATAGTCGTGTTCGATAATGATGATCAACGGCCGCTCGACCGGGAGATGATTTTCGGCAAATTCCGCCAGACCCTCGGCCAGCTCATTGAGCCCCGCAAAATCGAGATTCCAGGACAGTTCGAGCGCCACGGCGAACCGGGCGCCGGTCGGCTCCGCATCCCACCGGGCGGCCGCATTCCGGACCGAATCCACGACCTCTTGACGCGACGGCGGGATTCGGGGCCAGAGCGGGTGTATCACCGGCACATTCCGGATGGGCAGAATGTCTTCCTCCGCCCAGATGGTGCTGCCGCTTAGAGTGACCGTCTGGGTACTGGCGCCCATCACCGTAGCCCGCAGGGTTTCCGGAGGCTGCCGAACATCATAGCCCTTCAAATCCGGGTGAAGCCGGATCGCTTCGGCCAGCAGCGGCCCGATATCCCCGTGAACCGCCACATCCGCCAGACGATCCACGGAAGCCGGTGCATAGATGTAATGGCCGACCCCTCCCGAGAAGAAGAGGGTGGCGCCTTTTCCCGATTCCGGAGACGGGTCGGTCAGCATCAACTTCTCCGCCAGCGGACTGCATCGGCCCTCGATCAATTCGATCGTCAGATCGGCCATGCAATCGGCCAGCTTTCTCAAGGCCGCCAGGTCCGGAGTGGATCCGACATCCAACGGAAGCTTCAAATGCTCGATGATGATCCGGGCCGGTTCGGCCAGGTGGCGAATCTTACCGCCGGCCGGATCCAGCTCCAGAATCCGCCCGCCGTAGTTCATGGCCGCGGCCGCGATCATTTTGCCCAGACGGAACACCGCGCTGTTGGCGGAGCCGCCGCCGATGTCCACATTGGTCACGGTGGTGAAGTGTTCCCGGGAAAAGGTTTCGGCCCCGGACCCCTTTCCGGAAATCATCGATTCCAGGTGGGGACCGGCCACCGTGACCACGAAATCGCCGGCCAGGGCCGAGAGCGCCTCCAGGATCACATCCGCATTTTGCTTTTTGGCGGTCTCTCCGGTGATGATCACCGCCCCGGTTTCCACCTGCCCGGGAGAAATCCCCGC
>JAABSQ010000263.1 GCA_011390315.1 Desulfobacteraceae bacterium | reverse complement strand
GGGGTGCTCCTCCCCGGCGGAGGTTCAAACCCTGGCCGGTATCGGCAGGGATTCAGAGCCCCTGGACGACCGGGAAAAGGATCGCCTCGAATCGCTTTTCAAACCCCATGCCCGCCGGTTGGCCTTCTATCGCGGGGTGATCTGAACCCGTCCTCCAACAGCGCTGAAAATCCTTATGACCTTCGGCGCCCCGTTTTCTTTGACTGGGGAGGGTTTTATGGTTATCCTTTATTTCACAACCGACAACCTTCCAAGTCAAAGGAAAATCAGGATAATACATTGTATTTAGCCCGAAAAAGAATCGACGGAACCACCTGGTATTATATCAGAGAATCCTACCAAAAGGATGATCATTATCGGAGTCGGGAGCTGTTCAACCTCGGACCGGACCCTACCCGGTATATCATCTATCCCGGCGGAAACGCTTTCTATATCGATGAGGCGGTGGAAGACCGGATTCGCGATTTGGGTGTAAAGCCCGATTTCGAGGACCTGGAGAATATCTTCTGGCCTTTTCTGGACCCGGACATTCAGCATGCCCAGGAACATTTCCGGGGCAGAGGGTCCGCTAAAAAATCCGACCCGAAGGCAAAGCCGCTCTCCGGTGACCGTTTCCATCTGTTCGACCGGCGCCGGGTTCATTTTCTTCGGTTCGGACAGATGGACCAGGGAAGAATCGGACGGGTACCCCCGAAACTGTTCAAGGTCCTGTGCGACAAATCCCGGGATGAACTCGAACAATATTTTCTGGCCGCGGAAAGAATCCTGAAACCGCATGAGATCAAATCCTATGTCTATACGATATTCGATCTTCAGCGCCATTTTTCCCAATCCTGTTCCAAAACCATGCCCCAGGGGCTGGACCAGGATGAAGTGGACCGGGTGTTTGTTCAGGATGTATGCCGCCTTCACATCGATGCCGATTTCTGGTCCGGGATGGAAACGGGAGACACCCTTCAGGATTACCTGATCCGGTATGCGATCCTGTTTTTCGACCACGATTACGGACGAAGTTCTTATCTGGAGGATATGGTTCAGAACTGGATGAACAGCCGAAGGGATTTCCGACCGCCTTCACCTCAAAAAACCGTATCGGTCAAGGAAGCCAGCACCATCTTCGGGGTGACCGAAACCGAACTGAAAAAAATGACCCGCCGGGAACTGGCCCGTGTGTTTCGCCGCAAAGCCCAGGAAATTCACCCCGATACCGGGGGCGATCACGAGGCCTTTATCAAGCTGAGCGCCGCCTATCAATCGGTGCGGGAGAGAAAGAAATGATCCGGAAACCAGCGATATCGGAAGGAACCGCATCTTGGTGAACCGTCTGCTTATCTGTTTGACGATGGTTTTGCCTTTGTTGATAGGCAGCCCGTCGGTCGGCGCCCTGGAGGTGGAGGTTCGGGAAGACACCCTGTCGCTGCATGCGAAGGAATCCTTTCTCCAGGATATTCTGAAGCGGATCACCCGGCAGGGGGTCACGGTTCGAATCGATCCGCAGTTGAACCCGAAGATAACGGCCTCTTTCACCCGGAAGGAGATGGAATCCGGGTTGAAAATCCTTCTCAGGTCTCTGGATCATGCGCTGATTTGGGAATCGATGCCCGGCTCTGAAAGGGTGCGTCTGGCCGAGATCCAAATCTTCGAACCCGGCAAACGGTCCCGAATGCGGCCCCTTGCCGCGGACGGCGACCTGTCCATCGCCCGGAATCCGAAGGACGGGTCATTTTTCGTTCGAGACGAGCTGCTCCTTCGGTTTGGTCCGGGCGCTTCGCTGGCAGAGATCGAACAACTGGTCCACCGGATCGGCGCCACCATCATCGCCCGGCATGAGGGCACGAACGTGGTTCGGGTTCGATTGCCCGAAAACACCGATGTGCCCCGGCTCTCCGAGGCGCTTTCCCGAGAGAACGGCATCGCCCGGGCCGAACCCAATTTCGCCTATCCCATATCATTGCCTTACAAGGGGCTGAGCCCGGTTCCGGTCGATTTTCCGAAGCCGTCGCCTTTGAATTCGGATGAAGGCGTTCCCATTGCCGTACTCGATTCGGGGCTGATGCCCGGCGCCGGATTGGAAGACCGGATTCTGGCCTCACTCGACGCGGTGAATCCGGGCAATATGCTGACCGACGGATTGGGACACGGCACCCAGATGTCCCTGGTGGCATCCGGCCTGATATCGCCTCTGGGGGTCGATCCGGCGAATGCGTCCGCCAATCCGCTGATTCCGATTCGCGCCTTTGACGACAACGGAATGACTTCCAATTTCAACCTCATGCGGTCCATCGATTTCGCCATTCAGAACGGCGCCCGGGTCATGAGCCTGAGCTGGGGAACCGAGACCGAAAGCCGGTTTCTGGAGGATGCCATGGCCTACGCCGAGGCCAACAACCTTTTGGTGGTCGCATCCGCCGGCAACGAACCCACCGGCAAGCCGGTCTACCCGGCCGCCTATTCCTCGGTCTTGGGGGTGGGCGCCGAAAAGCCCGACGGCAGCCTCTGGGAGAAATCCAATTTCGGCGATTTCGTCTCCCTCTCCGCCCCCGGCTTCGCCCACATGCCCGTCGGCTACCAGGGCGAACCCGGGGCCTACGCCGGCACCTCCATCGCCACCGCCTTCGTGGCCAATGCCGCGGCCGGACACATCAAAAACAATCCGGCTATTTCCAAAGAAGACTTGCGGCGATTCCTTGAAAACCGCTTTCCCAAATAGATCCTCTCGACAAATTCCGAAAAAATTCCTATATTCTAAACATTACAGTACTGTAGCATTCCTTCATTTCGCTGTTAACCCAATCAGGATTTGAATCCATATGTCGAATTTGTCGCGAAAATCTTCCGCTTTCAAAACGCTATTTATTACCGTAATCCTATTGGTGATTACACCGATTCACGCTTTCAGCCAAGAGCGGATTATCGGCGGACGAAATGCCGAACCCGGGGCGACGCCCTGGATGGCCGCCCTTTTGAAAGCTGGTTCCGAACCTATTAAAAATCAATACTGCGGCGGAACCCTCATCCATGATCGG
>JAABSQ010000262.1 GCA_011390315.1 Desulfobacteraceae bacterium | reverse complement strand
GGCAACTGCGGCCCATTGCGTAACGGATGATTCGGGCAGACTCTTTTCAACGGAGGAGATCGATGTCGTTCTGGGGTTACATGATTTATCAAGCGACCAAGGGGAACGAATCGGGATCAATAGAATTATTGTTCATCCGGATTACAATCTGCTTCTGGATGATTCCGATATCGCGCTGCTGGAACTGGAAACCGCCTCGACCTTCAATCCTTTGCCGCTGTATACCGGTGCGGATACCCTGGAAGGCAAGAGCGGTATCGCCTGGGGATGGGGGTATCTTCATCCTTCCGGCGATCCGGCGCGGATTCTTCAAAGGGTGACGCTTCCTATCGTGACCAATGAAGTTTGCAATCAGGCATTCAATGATCATCCGGGATACAGCGGCAGCGTGACGCAAAACATGCTTTGTGCCGGGTTTATCCAGGGGGGAAAAGATTCCTGCCTGGGTGACAGCGGAGGGCCGCTGGTGGTCCGAGAGGGGAATTCCTGGAAACTGGCGGGGATTATCAGTTGGGGAAACGGCTGTGCGGAGCCGGGTTTTTTCGGTGTTTACAGCCGGATTTCGGAACTTGCCGACTTTATTTCCGCTTACATTCCCGAATTGGCTCCGCCTCGGAAAATATTTTTCCCTATTCTCGTCCGAACGGAACAGATGAAGACGCGGATCAGCATTGTAAACCAGGAAAATGCATCGATCACCGGTACTTTGCGCATGTTCAGCCCATCCGGTGAAGAACTGATTTCCGATCTTTTTGCAGTGACCCTTCCGGCCTTCGGGACCGTTGAACTGGACCTCTGGGATTGGTATCCGAGGCTGCCGGAGGTTTTATATGCCGTTTTCGAAACTCAATCCGGATCTTGCGCCGGAACGGCCGGTATTCATCGTTACGGGAAATTTGAGGCATCTTTCCCCGCCGTCTCCGAATCGAACCCTACGGATATCTCTATTCCGGTCATCGCTTCTACTTCCAATTGGTGGACCGCCGTCGCCCTGACCAATTCCACCGGCTTTTTTAAAACGGCTATACTGCATTTCAATACAGGCGAAACCATACCGATCACCTTGGGGCCTGATGAACTGAGGGTGTTTACGATTCGGAATCTTTTCGAGGGCCGGGCCAGGCCGGACCTTATTTCGACGCATATTGAAGGGGGAAGCGGCGTCATCGGCGCCGCCTTCTATGGCGGTTTTGAAGGGGACGAACTTGTTATCTACAGCGCGGTTTCATTGAATGGATCCAAGGGCCGGGAGGCGTCTTTCTGGAGCTTCAGTAATGATCCCTCTTACTGGACCGGGGTGCTGCTTCGAAACCGCTCAGAGGCGCCCAACGAGGTGACCCTCGGTATGTACGGCTCGGGTGGAAATCTGCTGGAAACCCGGCTGTTGAATCTGTCGCCCGGGGAGGTTTACGCAAAGCAGATGGAGGATCTCGATTTGCCCCGCGGAACCATCCGGCTTCATGCCAGGGGCGAATCTTCCATGGATCGATATCAGCTGTTTGGTATGCGACAGAGGGGTGAACTGGCGATAGTGCCTGCCGGAATATCGGATGTATCCGAGCGTTCCTCGGCCAGTCGGAACGTCTCTTTCATTCTGAAGGAAAGCGAAGGCTGGAAAGCGCTGGTATTTACCAATCCCTCTTCCGGTGGGTCGACCCTTCAGCTTTCCGCATGGGACAGCCACGGTTTGATGATCGCCGAGGATGCCGTCGAACTGGCTCCGTTTGAAACGAGGGCGGGGATGGTGGAAAGCTTTTTCTCAAAAGAAATCGGCCAGGCCACCCACATCCGGTATTCATCCAGCACGGATATTCTCGGATATGAACTCAACGGATCACCGGACGGTATGACTCTGGATGGATCGGCAGGTTTCCGGGGCGGAGACAGTTGGTTCACTCCCGTTCTACCCTTTGCTCCGCCCCAGCCGAACCTCCAGCCGCTCCACCGCCAATGAACAGGTGAGGGTCAGGATCAGGTAAAGGATCGTGATGGTGATCCAGACCTCGAAGGTGAGGTGGGTGGCGGCCATCAGTTCCAGGCCCTGAAAGGTCAGTTCCTGAATGGAGATGACCGAAACGATGGAGGAATCCTTGATGGTGGAGATGAACTGCCCGGCCAGGGCGGGAAGGATTCGCTGAAAGGCCTGGGGAAGAATGATGTGGCGCATCTGCTGGAACCGGGTCATCCCCAAAGCCGAGGATGCCTCCCACTGCTCCCTTTCGATGGACTGAATCCCGGCCCGCACGATTTCGGTGATATAGGCCCCTTCAAACAGGG
>JAABSQ010000261.1 GCA_011390315.1 Desulfobacteraceae bacterium | reverse complement strand
CCTGCCCTCAGCCGGGGCAACCACAGGGGGATTGCCCCTACAAAATCAGGTACAGAAATATATGCACAGGTACTTATAAAGGGCTGGATTTCGGGGTCCCCCCATCCGGCGATCCGGATGGGGGTGAAGTGAAAAGGGGGGGGGCGTCGCTTACTTGAACTGTTCTTCTTCCGTGGACCCGATCAGGGCCGCCACCGAACTTTCCCCGCCGGTGAGGGAGGTCATCACCCGGTCGAAATAGCCGGTTCCCACGAACTTCTGGTGGGTGGTGGCCATATAGCCGGAGGTCTTCTCGTGCTTGAATTCCTCCTGCTGGAACATGGAATAGGCCAGCATCCCTTCTTCCTTGTATTTTCGGGCCAGTTCGAACATCCCCAGATTGAGGGTGTGAAACCCGGCCAGGGTCACGAACTGGAACTTATACCCCATGGCCGCCAGTTCCCGCTGGAATTTTCCGATGGTGACATCATCCATGTGGGACTTCCAGTTGAATGAAGGGGAGCAGTTATAGCTCAGGAGCTTGTCCGGATACTCTTTCTTGATGGCTTCGGCGAATTGCTTGGCCTGTTCCAGATCGGGATGGGAGGTTTCGCACCAGATAATGTCGGCAAAAGGCGCATAGGCCAGGCCCCGGGCGATGGCCGCCTCGATGCCGCCTCGAATGTGATAGAACCCTTCCATGGTCCGCTCATCGCTGGTGATGAAGGGCTGGTCCCGCTCGTCGATGTCGCTGGTGAGCAGCTTGGCGGCATCCGCATCGGTCCGGGCGATGAGTACCGTGGGTACATCGCAGACATCCGCGGCCAGGCGGGCCGCCACCAGCTTGGTGATGAACTCCCGGGTG
>JAABSQ010000260.1 GCA_011390315.1 Desulfobacteraceae bacterium | reverse complement strand
GGTGGGCACCAGGACCTTGCCGCCCATGTGGCCGCATTTTTTGGCCGAGGCGAGCTGGTCCTCGAAGTGGACCCCGGCGGCGCCGGCGTCGATCATCCCCTTCATCAGCTCGAAGGCGTTGAGCGGGCCGCCGAATCCGGCCTCGGCGTCGGCCACAATCGGGGCGAACCAGTAGGGGCCGTTTTTGCGGCACTCGAGCACCTGAATCTGATCGGCCCGGCGCAGGGCGTTGTTGATCTTTCGAACCACGGCGGGCACACTGTTTGAAGGGTACAGGCTCTGATCCGGATACATCTCTCCGGCCAGGTTGTTGTCGGCGGCTACCTGCCAGCCGCTGAGATAGATGGCCTTCAGCCCGGCCTCCACCTGCTGCACCGCCTGGTTGCCGGTCAGGGCCCCCAGCGCCGCGATATAGTCTTCGGTCTGCAGCAGCCGCCAGAGCCGTTTGGCCCCGACCTCGGCAAAGGTGTATTCGACCGGAAGGGTACCGCGAAGGTTGAGCACTTCGGCGGGGGTGTAGGGCCGGAGAATGCCCTTCCAGCGGGGGTCGTTCTTCCATCGTTTTTCCATTTCGTCGATTTCGGTAAAGTCGATTTCGTGGCAGGAGAGTTTCTTTTCGAGATCGATGGCGTTTTGTTCGATGGTTTCCATGGTCTAAATCCCTTTTGCTTGAAAGTTTACGCAGTATGCAAAGTGCGGTGCGGGGCCGGGCCGGTTCTATGCGGAAGCTAACCCGGGCAGAAGCTAATCCAGCTGTTCGTAGGCGCGCAGGGTCAGGAACTCTTCCAGTTCCGGGTTTGCGATAATGTCGTCGAAGAGTGCGGCGGCTTTTTCATAATTGCCGGTCTTGAACCGGTCGTCCCCCACCGCCCGGCGGATCTTGTCCATTTCCTGCTGCTTGACTTCACGGAAGAGATCCAGGGTCACCTGCCGGCCGTCGTCCAGGTTCGCCCGGGGATGATGCACCCACTGCCAGACCTGTGTGCGGGAGATTTCGGCGGTGGCCGCATCCTCCATCAGGTGGTTGATGGGTACGCACCCGTTTCCGGAAAGCCAGGCCGCCATGTATTGAATCCCGACGTTGACGTTGGTGCGCAGCCCCGCCTCGGTGACGGTCCCCTCGGGCAGTTTGAGAAGATCGGACCGGGAAACCGAAACGTCTTTCCGCAGTTTGTCCACCTGATTGGCCTGAGGCATGGCCTTGTCGAACTGTTCCAGGGCGATGGGCACCAGCCCCGGATGGGCCACCCAGGTGCCGTCATGGCCGTCGCCGGCTTCCCGTATCTTGTCGTCCCGCACCTTGTTGAGTGCGGCCTCGTTGGCCTTGGGATCGCCCTTGATGGGGATCTGGGCCGCCATCCCGCCGATGGCGTGGGCCCCGCGTTTGTGGCAGGTCTGAATGGCCAGGAGCGAGTAAGAATGCATGCAGTGGCGGGTCATGGTGATCTGGGCCCGATCCGGGAAAAGGTAGTCGGGGTGGTTTCGAAACCGTTTGATGAAGCTGAAGATGTAATCCCACCGACCGCAGTTGAGCCCGGCCATATGCTCCCGAAGCTCGTAGAGGATTTCATCCATCTCAAAGGCCGCCAGAATGGTTTCGATGAGGACGGTGGCCTTGATGGTTCCCCGGGGTATGTTCAGAAGATCCTGGGCCCGAACGAAGATGTCGTTCCAGAGGCGGGCTTCGAGGTGGCTTTCCAGCTTGGGCAGGTAGAAGTAGGGGCCGGAGCCCTTGTCTTTCAGCTTGCGGGCGTTGTGAAAGAAAAACAGGCCGAAATCGAAGATGCTTCCGGAGATCGGTTTGCCGTCCACATGGACATGTTTTTCGGTCAGGTGCCATCCCCGGGGCCGCACGATCAGGGTGGCCAATTGGTCCCCGAGACGGTATTCCTTGCCTTCGGGGCTCGTGAAATCGATGTTGCCGGCCACCGCATCCCGAAGGTTGATCTGGCCCTCGATGGTGGCTTCCCAGGTGGGGGCGTGGGAATCCTCGAAGTCGGCCATGTAGGTTTTGGCGCCGGAGTTGAGGGCGTTGATGACCATCTTCCGGTCCACCGGACCGGTGATTTCCACCCGGCGGTCTTGCAGGTCTCGGGGAACCGGTGCGATTTTCCAGTCGCCCTCGCGGATGTCTTTGGTGTCCTCCAGAAAATCGGGGAATTCGCCCTGGTCGATCTCTTTTTGAACCTGCCGGCGGCGCTCCAGAAGCGACACGCGCCGGGCGTCGAATTCTCGGGCGAGGGTGGCCGCGAAATCGAGGGCTTCGGGGGTCAGAATCTCTTTGAATTCAGGGGTGAGGGGTCCGTGAACGGCGACGCCGTTGATATCGAGTGCGGGTGCCATAGCCAATCCTCCCTTCTACAGCGACGAATCGATCCGTCAAGGTGAGCTGCGTAAGAAAAAAATATTGAAAAATTTGGAAAAAAGATAAGAATGTCGTAAGAGGATGTCAATATCGCCGCCGTTTGCGAGGGCTTCGGACGGAAAATCGAAGCAGGCTCGAAGGGAGCCTGACAGGCCGATGCGGTGTCGTTATGCCGCGGGAAGAATAAACCCGCACCGTTGTAAGGCGGTGCAATAGAAAACAGGAATGCCATGACAACGGAATCTGTGCCGGACACGGTTGTGTCCCAAGGGGCCGACCGGATTCTGGCGGCCTACAACGAATATCAGGTCTCATTCA
>JAABSQ010000259.1 GCA_011390315.1 Desulfobacteraceae bacterium | reverse complement strand
GACTGGAAGGGAATGCACCAGGATGCCATGGAGCGCCTCGATGTATACAGCCGGCGGGTGAGTCGGGCCGTGGATCGTATTCAGGATCTTCTGGCGAGTGTCTCGGACCGGGAACGGCTGCTGACCGAGATGAAGTCGGCCTTTGCGGTCCGGGTGGCGGACCGGGACGACTGGGAGTTGGCCGAAACCTTTTTCAACTCGGTCATTCGGCGGGTGTTTTCCACAGTGGGCGTCAACCCCGGCATGGAATTCACCGCCGCCGATTTCAAGGTGCCGTTTATCGAAGACCGCACCTGCCCGGTGTGCACCCTTTACGGCGATTATGTGGACGGCGGGGCGGGGATTCGGGAAATGATCGGCGTTATTCTGACCGGTTACGGGTCGGTCTTTTCCTACCGGAATCAGGACCGGGACGCGGATCGCATCGCCGGCGTCGTCCGGGCCTATCTGGAGGAAAACGGCGTCTCTACGTTCATCCAGGGGGTGGAGATGATCGATTCGGTCTTTTACCGGGACAATGCCGCCTATCTGATCGGACGCATGCGGATCGGAGAACGGATTCTGCCGCTGGTGATCGCCCTCCTGAGCGAACCCTCGGGGGTGACGGCGGATGCGGTGCTCCTGACGGAGGAGGAGGTGTCCATTCTGTTCAGCTTCACCCGCTCCTATTTTCATGTGGAAGTGGATCGGCCGGCCGAGATGGTCAATTTTCTGAAAACCATCATTCCCCTCAAACGGGTCTCGGAGATCTATACCTCCCTGGGGTTTCACAAGCACGGCAAGGCGGAGCTGTACCGGGAGTTGACCCGGAATCTGGCCTATTCCAAAGACCGGTTTCAGATCGCCCGGGGCAAAAAGGGGATGGTGATGCTGGTCTTCACCCTGCCGTCCTTCGACGTGGTCTTCAAGATCATCAAGGACAGCTTCGAATACCCCAAGACCGCCAGTCGGGAAGGGGTCATGAAGCGGTACGATCTGGTGTTCCGCCACGATCGGGCGGGCCGTCTGGTGGACGCCCAGGAGTTCGAGCACATGCGCTTCGACCGGAAGCGGTTTTCGGAAGCGCTTCTTGCAGACATGCGGAAGCATGCCAAACAGACGGTGGAGATTCGGGAGGATCATGTGGTGATTCGGCATCTTTACACCGAACGGCGGCTGAGTCCTCTGGATCTCTATCTGAAAGAAGCCGGAGAAGACGCGGCCCGGGAGGCGGTGATCGATTACGGCCGGGCCATCAAGGAGCTGGCCGCCTCCAACATCTTTCCCGGGGACCTGTTTCTGAAAAATTTCGGGGTCACCCGCCACGGCCGGGTGGTCTTTTACGATTATGACGAACTCTGCCTGCTGACCGAGTGCCGGTTTCGAAAGATTCCCGAATCGAGGGGGTACAGCGAAGAGATGTCTTCGGAACCCTGGTATTTCGTGGGGGATCAGGATGTCTTTCCCGAGGAGTTTCGCACTTTCCTTCGGTTTCCCGAGGGACTGGGCGAGGTGTTCGAGAAGGTGCACGGCGATCTGTTTGATGTCAAATTCTGGCGCACCATGCAGGAGCGGCTTCGGTCCAACGGGTTCGTGCATATTTTTCCCTACAGGCAGCGGCGGCGGTTCGAAAAAGAAGGGAGCGGATGATGGGGAAAGTGAATGATTCGGCCTGGGATTTTCCATATCCTTCACAGCGGATGCCGGTGTTTGCCGAAAATATGGTGGCCGCTTCGCAGCCCCTGGCGGCCCAGGCCGGGCTTCGCATGCTGCTTCAGGGCGGCAATGCCGTG
>JAABSQ010000258.1 GCA_011390315.1 Desulfobacteraceae bacterium | reverse complement strand
GTGGGTCAGGATGTCCACCTCGGTCTTGATGCGATCCTCCAGGGCCGTTTTGAGCTGCCTTCCGCTCTCCGGGTCCGGGGAGATCCCCTGGGCCGCCTTTCGAAGCGTGTCGAGCATCTCCCCGGCCGTATCCCGGGCCGTCTGGATTTCTTTTTGGAAATCCCGCAGCTCCTTGGACCGGGTCCGTATCGACCAGACCAGCTCCCGCATACCGGCATGGGCCTGGGCAT
>JAABSQ010000257.1 GCA_011390315.1 Desulfobacteraceae bacterium | reverse complement strand
GCCCCGGGAGACCGGTCGGGAACATACCCGGTGCTGTCGTAAAAGGCCTCCACCAGAATCAGCTCTTCTTTAAGCCGGGGATCGACCCCCGGAATCAGGCCATAGATATTTTCGGCCGGAACCCGCTCCCACCCGGTGCGGGAGGCCAGCCGAACCTTCGGCGCCTTTTGGGAACCCGCATTCCCCTTCGATAGCGCCTCAAAAGACCCGAATATCTCCCGGGCCCGGGTCAGGGGAACCCAGAACCGGGGAAACCGAATGGGAGACAGTTCGTTTTTGTCCGCAAACTGGTTTCGATCCGAGGGGCCCCGGTCTACGTAGATCAACGCCCGGGCCCCCAGATTGGCCGCATGGAGCCAGTTTTTCCCGGAATCCAGCTCCATGAGGATGATCGATCCTTCCACCGGCTTGCCGTTGAAGTCGCTCAACTCGCCTCGGCCGACATAAAACAGCGGTCCGGCCAGGCCGTCGGGAGGAATGGTCTGGGGGGATATGGCATTTGCCAGAAGGGGATGAATGACAAAGCTTCGGCCGGTCTCCGTCAAAACCAGGGAGCTTTCCCGGTGTTTTCGCACCGGCAGAGAAAACGAATGGGTTCCGACCTCCGATAACCCGAGATCCTCAAACATCTCCCGAATAAAGACCCCGGCACGGGCAACTCCCGAAGATCCGGTGGACCGATCCCCGGATTCGGACAGGGTCCGAACGGTGGTCTCCAGAAAATCGGAGGTCGGTTCCCGGCCGCCGGCGGCCGAGGTCCAGCAGAACAGAATCAGGAGCACCAGTGCCCGGCGGAAAAGGTTCAGTGGAAGACGATCGCCCATGTTCTTTCGCCTCATTCGGTTCGCCCGCCCGTTGCCGCCGCTTCCCGGGCACCGATCTGCCCCACGGAAATGGAAAGCTCGTCGCGTTCTTCGATTTTGTCGATGGAACCGTCCCGAACCCAGACCACCCGATCGGAGACATTGAGCATCTTGAAATCATGGGTAGCCGAGATCACCGTCACCCGGGTCTCCCGGCTCAGGGTTTTCAAGAGTTTGATGATCTCCTCGCCGGTGGAGAGGTCCAGGTTGCCGGTGGGTTCATCGGCCAGAATAATGGCCGGATCATTGGCCAAAGCCCGGGCCACCGCCACCCGCTGCTGCTGTCCGCCGGAAAGCTCGGAGGGTTTGTGCTGAAACCGGTCTCCCAGACCCACCAGTTCCAACAGTTCCAGCCCCTTGTCCACCGCCGCATCGTTGTTCATTCCGGCAAAGACCATGGGCAGGGTGACGTTCTCCAGAGCGGTCATCACCGGAATGATATTGAAGGTCTGAAAGATATACCCGATCTTGCGGCACCGCAGCCAGGCCAGTTCGTAGGCGTCGAGCTGTGCGATATCCACCTCGTCGATATAGACCTTGCCGGAGGTGGGTTTGTCCAGCCCACCGATCATATTGAACAGGGTGCTCTTGCCCGAACCGGAGGGCCCCATGATGGACAGATACTCGCCGGCCTTGACCTCCAGGCTCACCCCTTGCAGGGCCCGAACCTCCACCTTCCCCATTTTAAAGGTTTTGGTGACATCCGATACCCGAACGATGTTGTGGTGTGCGTCCATGGCCTATATTCTCATTTCTCGGTCCATTTGCGGCATCAGGCTTCCGGATCAGTGTTCCGCCCGCATGGCCTCCACCGGCTGCATCCGCGCAGCGAGCACCGCCGGGTAGAGTACCCCGATCAGGCTGAGCACGCATCCGACCCCGATCGCCTTGATCACCGACCCCGTTACGACCACCCCGGGAAGATGAACCCAGGCGGCGGCGCCGAACATGAACCAGGCGTTCAAGAGGGCGAAAAGACCGCCGGCCAGGGCCCCGATGGCGGCCCCCGCCAACCCCTGCATACCCGCCTCCAGCATGAACAGCCGCAGAATGAATCGGTCCAGGGCCCCCAGGCACTTCATGGTTCCGATTTCCCGAAACCGCTCCGTAACCGCCATGAGCTGGGCGTTGACAATCCCCACCGCGCAGACCAGCAAAGAGAGAATGGCGATCCACCGCTGTTTGGGGCTGCTGTCCACCCGGTCGGCCCCCGGGGCGAGGTCATACCCGGACTGGATCAGGCTCTGGCGCAGGTCCGGATCATCGGCGGCCAAAAGCCCGTTGGCCGCATCGTTGCTGACATAGACGAAACTCAGAAAAGAGACGGCCAGCACCAGACTGAGGGTGGTGATCATCGACCGAAAAAACCGGGCCTTGATGCTTTTAAAAGAAATCTCAACGGATTTGCGAAAAGGAAGGACCACCAGCCGTTTCACCGGGCCCTTTCCGGCATCGCTCTTTTGTTCAAAGGGGTATTTTTCGGTCATCATGCCAACCCATGCATACGGTCGCTTTTCTCAGAATTGCTTCGCGAATTCCCGCTTCCATACGGAACCGGCAAACACCGGTGTTCAAGAGCGAAAATTCATCGCGGACAGGTCGCTGATTCTCTATAGGTTGCCCGGGGAATATTTTGCCCGATATCGCAAACGAAGGTTGCCGTATTGCTCAGGAATGCAGCTATAGTGTACAACGCGAACAGAAAACCGTCAAGGCGGGGGAAGGATATTCTTACAAAAGGGCGGCAAAAACCGCCCCCTGAATTTCGAGGGTGATCGGTCGTTTGACGGGCGGCCCCGGTCCACCGGGACGGCCGCCGGTATTTCATCCGGTCATGCCGGTCCGAAGGAGCGGGTATACAGGTCCCGCAAGGCTGTTCTGCCGTCTTCGGTGAGGTTGCGGGTGCCGGTGCCCGCAAAGGTTTTGCCCTCGATCACCGGGGTATCCTCGACCCATTCGTGGTCCTTCCAGGTGAACCAGGCCTTGCGGTCCTGATCATAGACGCTGACCGGCCGGTTGAACAGCTTGGCCAGTTCCACGCCCCAGCCGGTGCCGCCTTTTACGGTTTTGTCGGGCTGAATCCAGCCCACCGCAAAGACCTGATAGCCGTTGTTGACCATGTGGAAAATGGACTGGATCACCTTGCGGATTTTATCCGCTTTCGCATAGGTCCGGTCCATCCGCTTGGAGACGATCTCCATGCTGATGTCCCCTTTCCTGAGTTCTTCCGGGGTAAGCACCCGAACCCCTCGGTCCCGCTCGATGCCGTGCCCTTCAAAAGAGTAGTTGACCTCCTCGATTCCCCATTCTTCGGCGTTTTTGCCGAACTCGGCCTCGGCCCCTTTATGTCCCCCGCTGTAGAGGGTGACTTCCGAACGATTCGCCATTATGACTCCTCCTGATTTTTTGTGGTGTTCATCAAAAACAAATCACCCCGCCGGACAGCGACGGGGTGAAGAGGTTGGATCATAATAATTCACTTTGCGGACATTTCAAGCTGTTTTTTGCTTTTAACCGAAAATTAACCGGTTCGGGGTTCGGCATCGCCTTTCCCGAGGGCCGTCGAGCGGATAGCCGAGCCCCTTTTCCCCTGTTTTTTCAGATGTCGCCAGCGGTTCAATCGCTTCTGAACGGTGTTTTCGTAGCCCCGGTCGGTGGGATGGTAAAACAGGGTCCCCTCCAATTCCGCCGGCAGGTACTCCTGGTCCACATACCCTTCTTTGTAGTCATGGGCGTACCGATATGCCTTTCCGTACCCCAGCTCCTTCATCAGGCGGGTGGGGGCGTTTCGAATGTGCAGCGGGGTCGGAAGGGCCCCGGTGCGCCGCACAGTTTCCCGGGCCTGAATGAAGGCGGTTTCCACCCGATTGCTCTTGGGTGCGGTGGCCAGATAGACCGCGGCCTGGGCCAGGGCCAGATCGCCTTCGGGGCTTCCCAGAAACCGATAGGATTCCACCGCATCCAGGGCCGTCCGCAGGGCATACGGGTCGGCGTTTCCCACATCCTCGGAGGCGAACCGCACCATCCGCCGGGCCACATAGAGCGGGTCCTCGCCTGCTTCCAGCATTCGGGCCAGCCAATAGAGAGCCGCATCCGGGTCGCTGCCCCGCAGACTCTTGTGAAAGGCCGAGATCAGGTTATAATGTTCCTCCCCCGCCTTGTCGTAGCGGAGCGATTTCCGCTGGACCGCCTGTTCCGCATCCGCCGCTTCGATGGTGCGGGAGCCCCTCGACCCGGCCATGCCGGCCGCCGCCTCCAGGCCGTTCAACACGGCCCGTCCGTCTCCGTCCGCGGATCGAATCAGATGGGCCCGGGCCTCGGGGGTGAGACTGAATTCCGCCCGGCCGAGCCCGTGGACCGAATCCGACAGCGCCCGATCGATCACCGCCGACAGGCCCGCCTTTGAAAGCGCCTGAAGGGTGATCACCCGACACCGGGACAAGAGCGGCGCGATCACCTCAAAAGAGGGATTTTCGGTGGTGGCCCCGATCAGGGTGATGAGCCCGCTCTCCACATGGTGCAAAAAGGCATCCTGCTGGCTTTTGTTGAACCGGTGGATCTCATCCACGAACAGGACCGTCTGCTTACCCCCGATCCGCCGCTGATGCTTGGCCGTTTCAATCACCGCCCGAATATCTTTGACCCCGGAGAGCACCGCCGAGAAGTGGACGAAGTGGGACCGGGTTTCCGCGGTAATGATCCCGGCCAGGGTGGTTTTGCCGCATCCCGGCGGACCCCAGAGAATCATGGAAAAGATGCGGTCGTTTTCCACCGCATGCCGAATCAGGCTTCCCTCCCCCACCGCATGGTCCTGCCCCGCGAAATCATTCAGGGATCCGGGGCGCATCCGCTCGGCCAGCGGCTTGGTTGATTCAGAGTTTTTTTCGGCCTGGTACTCGAATAGGTCCATATTCATAGTATACCCTAAGGCGGAATCCAATTGTCAATTGCTTTGTTTTCCAAGGAGAAAGCGTTTTCCAGGCTCAAATATTTTCCCGTCCGTCTTGAAAAACCCTCGGTTTTTGACTATGGTAAGGGGTATAACATTTTGGAATTTCCGTATTTCGGTGTTTTCCGCCTGCACCCGATTCTTTCCTGACCCATACATATTCTCGAAGAACCTTTCAGCAAAGGGATTCACTCTATGAAAAACAGCGCGCTGTTCAAAAACTGGGGCACCTTTAAAAAGGGGATGACGCCGGAGGGCATTCAACTCTCCTTCGCCAACCAT
>JAABSQ010000256.1 GCA_011390315.1 Desulfobacteraceae bacterium | reverse complement strand
GGTTGGCCGTGGATCCCCACAGCATGGCTTAGGGTATCCGCCCTGAAGTGATCGCCACCCGGGAGCTGAAAGGTCCCCGGGTGGTTCGATCCGATCGGCCCGTTATTGGAGAGTATATCGACAAATTAATTTCCTGGGAAGAAAAAATAGTTCTTTAAAGTGAATATTGTCTTGACAGAAATTCGGTTTTGTTGGAAGCTAAGGTCATGAAAGAGAAAACCGAAACGATCCATAAACCGGCCCGGCAGAAACCGATGCCGACGGTGAGCGAAACCCTGAGCCCCGGCCACGACAACCGCCTTGAGGTGGCCATCGGCCGGGAGATTCGCGGGTTTCGCAAGAAGATGGGGCTGACGATCGCGGAACTGGCCAAACTGGCGGGGTTATCCACCGGAATGCTCTCTAAAATTGAAAACGGCAATGCATCGCCGTCGCTGGCCACCCTTCAATCCCTTTCCAAGGCCCTCAATATTCCGGTGACCGCATTCTTCCGGAAATATGAGGAGGAGCGGGACGCCAGCTTTGTTCGCGCCGGGGAAGGGCTGGTCATCGAACGGCGCGGCACCCGGGCCGGACATCAATATCAACTGCTGGGGCACAGCGTGGGCAAGACCATTTCCGTAGAACCCTATCTGATCACGCTGACGGTGGAATCGGAGGTCTTCCCTCTCTTTCAGCACCCCGGCATGGAGTTTCTCTACGTGCTGGAAGGAAAGATGGTCTACATGCACGGCGATAAGTCCTATCCGCTGTCGCCGGGCGATTCCCTGTTTTTCGATTCGGACGCCCCCCACGGGCCGGAGGAGTTGATCGATCTTCCGATCCGGTTTTTGTCCATCATCGTCTCTCCGAGATTCTCGGATTAAGAAGAAATCATGTAACCCGATGTTCGCCGCTCACGTTATTTGACGTTGAATGCGAATGCTTCACTTCACCACCGTCCGTGCGCCGATAATCGCATGGATCATCTTAGGAGGTTGCCAGATGTGCGCCATTGCGGGGATTCTGTTTAAAAACGGCAAACGGCCCGGTTTTTCCATGACCACCGGCGAGGCCCTGACCGAAATTCTGGATGCCACCCTGCACCGGGGGCCTGATTCCGCCGGATGGGCCCTGTATCGGGACCCGCTGCCGAAGGGGCGGCTTCGCATGCGGTTTTTCATTTCCCCGGGCGAGCAGGCCCAATCGGAAATCGACACGATTCATCGGACCCTGGCGGATGAAAAAGTCGAAATTCTTTCTGAAGAGGTGCTCGGCTGCACCCTGGGCGTCGAGGTAAGGTTTACGGGAGATCTGCTGGACCTGACCCATGCGGTGGAACGCCGGATCAAGCCGGTTTCCATGGGCAGCCGTCTCGACATCATCAAGGATGTGGGGCAGCCCCGGGAACTGGCGCCCAGGTATAATATCGCCGACTTCAACGGCGATCACGGCATCGCCCATATCCGCCTGGCCACCGAGTCGGGGGTGCATCCCGATACCTCCCATCCCTTCTGGGCCTGCGGATTCGCGGATATCGCCACGGTCCACAACGGCCAGATCACCAACTACTGGATCATGCGGCGACGCCTGGAGCGGCGCGGCATGACCTTTCAGACCGAAAACGACACCGAACTGATCGCCGTCTACCTGGCCTGCCGGATGAGCACCGGCGCGTCTCTGGAAGCGGCGCTGCGAACCTCCCTGGAGGACCTGGACGGCACCTTTTCCTACCTGGTGGCCACCAAAGACGCGATCGGCTACGCCAAAGACAAATTGGCGGCCAAGCCCATGGTCAAATATGAAGACGACGACATGATCGCCATCTCTTCGGAAGAGGTGGGATTGAACCGGCTCTTTCCGGGCCGGGCCCTGGAAACCACCGAACCGACCCCCCTGAGCTGCGGGCTCTGGTCCCGATCCCCGGAAAATCACAGTATAGAAACCGCGAGAAAGGAAGCCTGACCATGCCGACCATCGATCTGTCGCAAATGAACATCAAGACCGCCAACGAGGTCATCAAGGGATACGGGGCCACCCACCGGGATGTGGAAATCGTAAACCCGGACGCCCGTCATTATATCGGGGTGGGCCTCACCAATCCCATTCGGTTGTCGATTCGGGGCTCCGCCGGCTATTTCTGCGGCGGTCTGAGCGACGGCCCCCGCATCGAGGTGGAGAAGAACGTGAGCTGGGGCGTGGGAGACAACATGCTCTCCGGGTCCATCGTGGTGGGCGGCAACGCCAGCGCCATCGCCGGGGAGGCCCTGCGCGGCGGCGAAATCGTGATTCGGGGCAACACCGGTTCCCGGGCCGGGCAGGTCATGAAAAAGGGAACCCTCTGCTGCTGCGGAAACGCCAGTTTCATGGCCGGCTATATGATGTACGGGGGCCGGTTGATCATCCTCGGAGATTCGGGCCCCCGGGTGGGCGAAGACATGGCCGGAGGCGCCATATTCGTGGGCGGACGGGTGGAATCCATAGGTAATGACGCCCGGGTCGTCGATCCTGATCCGGATGAGATCGAATCGATCAGGGCTTTTCTGGATCGGTATAAAGTTCCGTTTACCGGCGCCTTTCGGAAGGTGGTCAGCGCGGAAAAAGAACTCAAGTTCGCCACTCCGGAACCCAAAGCCAAACCGGTCGCGTTCACCCGGTTTTCCGGCGGGGAATCCGGTTACTGGAATGAAAAGGTGCGGCAGGATATTCAGGTCAAGAGCGCCATCGGGCGGTACCGGATTCGCGGATACGGCGCGTCCCGACACGTGCCCCATTTCGGAGACATCGCCTTTAAGGCTGATTTGTCCCGAGCCGGTGCCGATTCGGGCGCCGCCGATCGGGTCAACCTGAGAACATTCATCGGCGGCAGACACGGGGCCCGGGCCCTGGATCTGAGCATGCCGGTGATGATCGCGCCCATGAGTTTCGGCGCGGTCAGCCCCCGTATGAAAGAGGCCCTGGGGATCGCCTCGCGGCTGTCGGGGATTTCCGAAAACACCGGCGAGGGCGGGATGTATTCGGTGGAACGGGCCGAGGCCCGGCAGCTCATCGCCCAGTGCCTGTCCGGCCGGCTGGGCTGGAACATCCATGACATGAAGCGCTCCGACGGTCTGGAGATCTATATTTCCCAGGGCGCAAAGCCGGGGCTGGGGGGGCAGCTCATGGCTTCCAAACTCACTCGGGAAATCGCCGAGATGCGGGGAATCCCCGCCGGGATGGACCTGCGCTCGCCCTCCCGACATCCCGACATCCTGGGCGGCGACGACCTGATCATGAAGGTGCTGGAGTTCCGGGAGGCGGTGGGTTGGCGGCTGCCGGTGGGCCTCAAGCTGGGCGGCGGCCGCACCCGGGACGACATCAAGATCGCACTGAAAGACGGCCTCGACTTCATTGAATTGGACGGGCTTCAGGGCGGCACCGGCGCGGCCGGAAACGAGGTGCTCGAGTATGTGGGGATTCCTACCATTTCCGCCCTGATGGAAGCGCTGGACGGGTTGTCCGAGATCGAGGCCGAGGGGCGGATGCCGATCGTGCTCATGGGCGGGGTCCACAGCGGCGTGGATATCGCCAAGGCCCTGGCCCTGGGCGCGTCCGCGGTGGGGATCGGAACCGCCATGCTGATCGCCGGGGGATGCACCGGGTGCATGCAATGCAGCTCCGGGGCCTGCCCTCTGGGGATCGCCACCCAGGACCCCGAGCTGGTGGGCCGCTTCAACACACCGGAGCGGGCCCTGATGATGCACCGCTATCTGGAATCGATCCGGTGGCAGCTGGCCGCTATTGCGGATGCCCTGGGCTACGGGGATATCCGCGGGCTGTCCCGGGAGGATCTGGTGGCTCTGACCCCGGAAGCCGCTGAAATGACCCGGCTGCCGTATGCGCCTGAGTACCGGGATCGGCTTCGGAAGAAGGCCGCATCCGATACTCGCTCCCAAACGGAAACCGGCACCGCTAACTTTTCCAGGGGGGATAGAAAGCTGATTCAGGCCATGTCCAAGACCGAAGTCGAAGACGGGTCGGCCCAGCGGGAGATCCTGTCGGGTTTTCTGGCGCCCCGGGAAAATCCGTTTCCCGACACCCGCCCGGCCCACCTGGATGATGTGGTGTTTCTGTCCGCGGCCCTGACTCGGCTGGTGATCGACCCATACCGGGAAGCCTGTTCCACCAAAACCCGCATCAGCCGATGGATCGGAATGGGCGAATCGGATCAAAACGGCCCTTTTCTGGATCTGGAACACCCCTTTCTGGCGACCGGATTCGATGATGCACCGGTCCGCGTCCGGCAAGCTTTGGCCCGGGCCCTGGCCGCCACCGGATGCGGCTATGTGGGGCGAAAGCCGCTTTCCGACGCGAATCACCCGGTATGGCTTCAGCTGGTCGGGGAAAAAGACCTGCCGCATCCGGAGGCCGCCGGTTTGGTCTATCCGATCGGAAACTCCTTTCGCCCGGTCAAGGCCGAGCGGCTCCATCCTGATCAACTGGTCGGGCTGGCCGTTTCCGGGTCCGTGCTGCCGAAGGCGATTCCTTATGCCCTGGAGCGGGAACTCGATTTTCTGATTCTGGACGGCTCGGCCGGAATCTTATCCCCCTCAAGCGAGCTGACCGCATCTCCGGATCTCACCGTCATGCGCGACGCCATTCGCATCCTTCGGGAGATGAACCGGGAAGAAGACATCGCCCTGATCCATTTCGGCGGCATGCGCTCCGGCACCGACGTGGCCAAAGCCTTGGCCATCAACTGCCGGGCCGCGGTTTTCGGAACGGCGATGGCATTGGCCATGGGCGGCGATGTCGAAAACGGCCGGCTGGCTTATCCGAAAAACCGAACGGTGGAGGAGATGGAGAAGGCGGCGGTCAACTGGATCAAGGGCACCGTCCAGGAGACCGCCATCATCGCCCGTTGCACCGGCAAAACCAATGTCCATAACCTCGAACCGGAAGACATGCGCAGCATCACCCTGGCGACCTCCAAAGCCTTCGGAATACCGCTGGCGTCGGGGCAGGTTCGGCGGGAGGGGTTTTGAGTAGGGGCAGGCCCCCGTGCCTGCCCTGGTCGCTTGCAGGAACCATCATGGTCATCGCCAATGAAGAAAAATCTTCCGTTCATGCTGGAATACCGAACATGGAGCTGTTATAATAAGCAGAGCGTTTTTGTTCAAGACCTGAAAAAGAAAGGCAATACCTGTTGATTCGCTGAGGATGCCATGCCGGTTCTTGAAAGCGATCTTCGTACCTTAAGCTCGTAACCTCGAAATTCAGCCGTGGGCATAAGCCGACATGAAAACCGATGAACTGTTTTACGAACTGTTCCGCTTCAGCCCCGAAAGCCTCCTGGAACTAGTCCGCCTGGATGTTCAGGGCCCCTATCGCT
>JAABSQ010000255.1 GCA_011390315.1 Desulfobacteraceae bacterium | reverse complement strand
CATCGTCCGGGAACAATGCGGCGAATATCCAGTGCTCGATGTCCTGGGCCGTAATCGTTAGAATGACTTTGTGCGTAAGCGGGTCGGATTTCAGCCAAGCGGCGATCAGTCGACGCAGACCATCCGCTGAATCCTCCACCGGCGGGCAGGGGTTCCGAACCGCAAACGGCGCCGGTTCATTGTCATCGAACAGATCTGTCTCTTTCGCTACATCGGCGTCCATTTGAATGACGAGAAGTTCTATTTCAGGGCCGGTGTCGCCGGATAGAAATTTTTCGAGCCCCCCGGCTTCTCGACGCCATGTGTCTCTGCACCATCTTCGAACCCCTTTCCATCCGGTGCCGGTTTCGCCGAAGGTATCCATCGGCTGAAGCGGAAAGAAACGGTGCCGGCCCGGGATCAAACGGCTGAGGATTGATTCCAGTATGACGCGGTCGGTGGGGCCTTCCACAACGGTTCCGATATTCATTGATCGCCCTAAAACAGGTCCGGAACGCCGCCCAACCGACCCATAACCCAAAGGTTGGAAAGGGAAAGCCCCTTTTGCGTGGCATTCAGAACGTCTTCCGAGACTTCAACGCGATAC
The DNA here is from genome assembly GCA_011390315.1 of Desulfobacteraceae bacterium. Classification (GTDB taxonomy): domain Bacteria; phylum Desulfobacterota; class Desulfobacteria; order Desulfobacterales; family Desulfococcaceae; genus JAABSQ01. The sequence goes on along the minus strand of JAABSQ010000255.1, from coordinate 4,771 downwards.
ACCTCCGTGACGCCCTGTCGATTTCGTTCCACCGCGAACAGGCGAATTCGATCATCCGTCAGATCAAGTCCGTCCAGAACGAGGGGGTTGTGGGTCGTCAAAAAGGCTTGACGCGACGGGGTGGATGTCAGCAGTGAATGGCAGAATAAGCGAGTGGTCGCCCGCGCCAATCGGGGGTGCATGGCTTGATCGAAATTGTCGATGGCGAACAGTGGAGGCGATAAGGGATGCATTGCAAGAACCAATGAAAACAATACATACAGCGCGCCCTCGCTGGCGTCATAGGCTGAAAACTGATTGCGACCGGGGCGCATCCAGCGGTCGGTGAATCGTATGATACTCCGCGTCGTGGGCACATTCGCATCGATGAGGTCCCGCGACGGCGGAACAACCGCGATATCATCCACCCAGTCCAGAAGCTCAAAAAGTTCTTCTATCGGTAAATCCCCGAACCGGCCTTTTCCCAAGTCCAACAGCTCCTCCACCGCCTCCGCTAATCGGCCTCCGGCGATTCCGACGGGTCGTCTTTGAGAAATATCCGGCATAACTCCTCGCAACACTTGGGTGATGGGTGAAAAAATCGCGTAGGCCGTGTAGCGGAAAAAGTGTTCGTTCGTGGTTTCGGTGTCGGGCTCATATTTGATGACAGGATGGAAGGCTTTAGCGGATTGGAGCTGGAATATCGCTTTCATATTTCGATCCGAAGTGGCTTCTATACGAATTTCCTCGGCCTTTTCTTCCTCGGCGAAAGCGGAAAAGTACATCCTCGGAACTGCAGGCCGAATTCCCGATCTCAGAAGGGATTGAGAACCGCTGTACCATTCCGAATCGATCACCTTGTTGTTGTGGATATTTAGACCGACTTTGAGAAGTCCCAACGCCTCCAGAAGATTGGTTTTCCCGCTGCCGTTGGCCCCGATCAATACGTTAATCCGACCCGGTTCAAGCTCGACATTCGAAAGGGATTTAAAACCCTTAATTTTAAGCGTGTTCAGCATGATAGCCGTCCTTTCGGATGAATCCGTCCGCCCGCTTTTGCAAATAGACATCCGGCTTTCATTTTCAGTGAGGCCCGGCCGTCTTTGTGGTTGGAGAGGACGGCGAGCCGCTGTGTTTCAAAAAGATCGCGAAGGCGTTGTCGGGTTTTATCCGTTTCTGCCATATATGGGCTCCCGGGAAGGATTATCTACAGCATTATGTGTAAAATCTTTTTTGTGGAAGTATACACCAGAAGATGAAGAATCGCCAATAAAAACAACGACCGTTTGCCTTTGAATTTTGAACCGCTGCAACCGGAGCAGACCTCCGAGGTTTTCAAAACCTCGGAGGTCTTCGGTTTAATGCTCCCGTTGAAATGCATGTTGACGGTTATCCCGGCAGGTTCTACGTTATATGGACCGTAAAAAAAAGGAGGTTTCCCATGAAAACAGAAGTTATCCGGGCGAGGGTGCCGGAAGCGTTAAAGCGGGATTTCGAGGCGGCCGCGGCCGCGCGTGGCTGGGACATGAATCATGCGATCCGTCAACTGATGGAACAGTATGTGGCATACCGAAAGGAGACCGACCTCCGGCGAATAGAGACGTTCGAAGCCCTGGAAGATATCGAAGCCGGACATGTCGTGGATGGGGATCGGGTGCTGGATTGGCTCTCGAGTTGGGGAACAAATGATGAATCTTCCCCAAGGAATTGGCCGGCTGCATAAAACCTTCCCCGATCTCAATGTCCGATATGAAGCTCCACCACATTCTGAAACCGGCTCACCAGGTAATAGCAATCCACCTTAACCCGCACCAGTGCGCAGGTGGGGGCGGTGACGAAATCGGTCATGTATGGATGCTTTTGAAGGTACTGCTCCTGCAGCACATTCCGTGCGCCCTCGGAGACTTCCTCGGCGGTGCCGGTGGCGGTGACCGCGACCGCTTCGTGGAAATCGGCGATGCTGTTGGTGCGGCTGTCGATGAGCATCGCCACATGGGGTTTGGCGGTGAGATTGTCGAATTTGCGGGTGGATCGGGCGGTGGCAAACAGAAGTTCCCTGAGATCCTCGGTGGCCGTGAACGCCACCAGGCTGGCATAGGCCTTGCCGTCCTTGTGGGTGGAGAGAACCGCCAGTTGCTGGTTGTCGAAGAGATCGCGAAGGCGTTTTCGGGTTTGGTCGGTTTCGGTCATACGGGTGCTCCCGGCTTTTAGAGATGAATCGAATGTAGGTGCGCGCCTGAAAGGCAGTATAGCAGAAAATGAGGGGCGATGCTATGCGGGAAATAGCTTGTAAATTGACGGCTTAAATAGAATGTTCTATTTTTGTGCTTATAGATAACGAAGAAAGAAGATCAGAAAACCCAAACAGTGTTGAAGACGGGGACAAAGGAATCATGCAGACCGGACCGCTGAAAAAAACCGCGCTCATCCTGTTGACGATCACCATCTTTATCGCCTGCAGCGAATCCCCCACCGGCCGCAACCAGCTGACCCTGATTCCGGACGGACGGATGGCGGCCCTGGGGGAGAATGCCTTTGAGGAGATGAAGCAATCGAGGCCGGTGGTCACCGATTCGCGGATCAATGGCTATGTGAAGTGTATCACCGATAAACTGATCAAGCAGCTGCCGGGTAAGCAGCCGGATTGGGAAGTGAAGGTGTTTCAGAATGCCACGCCCAATGCCTTTGCCCTGCCCGGCGGGAACATCGGGGTGAATACCGGCATGCTCAAGATCGCCCAAACCCCGGACCAGCTCGCCGCCGTCATCGGCCATGAGATCGGCCATGTGCTGGCGGACCACGGCAACGAACGCCTTACCCAGCAGCTGGGGGTCGGCGTGGTCTTTTTTCTGGTCAATCTTTTCTTTGACGAACCCGGTTCCATCGAACAGGAGGTTCTCCTGCGGACCCTCGGTATCGGCACCCGGGTGGGGGTGCTGCTCCCTTTCAGCCGGGCCCACGAGCGGGAAGCCGATATTCTCGGGTTGGAGCTGATGTCCCGGGCCGGATTCGACCCGGCGGAAAGCGTTCGCCTGTGGCAGAATATGGCGGAACGAAGCCAGGGCCAGCCCATGGAGTTCCTGTCCACCCATCCGTCCCACGAATCCCGCATCGAAAAACTCTCGCAAGAGGTCGACTACTACCGTAAACTCTATCAAAAAGCCCTGGACGAGGGTCGGAAACCGCAATGCGGCTGATCCGAATTTTCAGGTAGGGAAACCCGGTAATTTCCTTTTGCATTTGACAGCCGCGGTTCAACCGGTATAAACCATTTAAAAAAAGGATGATCCGGCTCGCCGAGCCCGAAACCGCCCATCAAAGGATCTGCTGTGGAACCGATTATCCGTGTCGAGGATCTCGTCAAAAATTTTAACACGGTCACCGCCGTCGACGGCATCACCTTTTCCGTCTACCCGGGAGAGTTCTTCGGACTGCTGGGTCCCAACGGCGCCGGAAAAACCAGCACCATTCGAATGCTCTACGGGTTTTCGCCGCCGACTTCCGGCACCCTCGAGGTCTTCGGTCTGGACATTCGAAAAGACTGGCGGGAGATCAAATCCCGCATCGGGGTCTGCCAGCAAGAGAATACCCTCGACCCGGATCTTTCCGTCTCCCAGAACCTGATTCTGTACGCCGGTTATTTCGATGTGCCCAAAGAGGAAGCTCTGCGGCGCTCCGAAGAACTGCTTCAGTTCTTTGCCCTGTCCAACCGCAGGGAAGACAAGGTGGCCGACCTCTCGGGCGGGCTGGCCCGGCGGCTCATTCTGGCCCGGTCCCTGATCAGCCGCCCCGACATCCTGGTCCTGGACGAACCCACCACCGGTCTCGATCCCCAGTCCCGGTATCAGATGTGGGACCGTCTCGACGCCCTCAAAGACGGCGGCCTGACCGCCCTCATCACCACCCACTATATGGAGGAGGCCGAAAACCTCTGCGATCGGCTGGTGATCATCGACCACGGCAAAATCCTGGTGGAAGGGAATCCTCAGGATCTGATCGCCGAACACGCCGGCGGCAACATCATCGAAATCGCCGGGCATGAGGAGGCGGTGCTCGATTTCGTGAAGGAACGGAACATTCGGCACGATGACCTCGGAGACCGGCTGATCATCTATATCGCCAAAGAGGATACCGACCTCTACAACACCATCATGGACCGGTTCTGTGTCGAGAAGTGTACCTACCGCAACAGTACGCTGGAGGATGTCTTCCTCCGCCTGACCGGAAGGGAGCTCAGGGAATGATTCGATTGGATGCCTTTTCTTGGCGGTTTCTGAAGGTCTGGAAGCGGAACCTGATCACCTATCAGAAGATCTGGAAGGTCAGTTTTCTGACGCCGCTTTTTGAGCCGATACTCTATATCTTCGCCTTCGGGCTGGGTTTGGGGGTGATGGTCGGCCAGGTCCGCTACGGCGGGCAGACGCTGACCTACATTCAGTTTATCGTACCGGCCCTGATCGCCATTGCGGTGATGCAGAATGCCTTTTTCGAAACCACCTACACCTCCTTTGTTCGAATGTACTACCAGCGCACCTTCGACGGCATGCTGGCCACGCCGCTCTCCCTGGAGGAGATCATTTTGGCCGAAATCGTGTGGGCCGCCACCAAATCCACGGCGGCCGGGGCGATCATGCTGGGGGTCTTGGGGGTGTTCGGCTACGTCGATTTGCCCATGGGGTTGGTGATGATTCCGGTGGCCTTTCTGGGCGGGCTCGCTTTTGCCGCCATCGGCATGGTCTTCACCGGCGTCATTCCCACCATCGATCTGTTCAACCTGCCCATTTTTTTGTTC
>JAABSQ010000254.1 GCA_011390315.1 Desulfobacteraceae bacterium | reverse complement strand
TTTTCCGGACCTGTACCCCGGCATAGAAGCAGGCTTTTATGAAGCGGATCCGGAATCATTGATCCGCCGCCGCATTCAAACCGCGCTGGCCCCTTATGCCGAGGCCTGCCGGAATTCGTCTACATCCTAAGATGTCTCGGGCCCGGCGGAGGATGATAATTGCGTGAGCGTCGGCCTCGAAAATCGGGTGCGGCGGTAGGCGGCTGCCCAAACCGGAGAGATTTTCGCCTTTTTGGTGGGCCAGGAGAATCCGAAATGGCCGCAGAGGGGGCAGAAGACGGCGAGCTGATCCCGCATGGAATCATCGGCGGAGGGAAGGGTTTTTCTGCCGAGACCGAATCCGAATATCCGGTCGATGCCGCCGGCGATGGCGCAGGGGTAATACCCGAGAGGGGTCGCGCCCAGGCCGCAGTCGTTCAGAATCCGGCACCCGGCGGAAAAATCCGACAACCGAAACAGGGGAGAATCGGCCGGGGCGCTGTTGAAGGGCCTGAACAGCCGTTGGGAGCCGTTTTTAAAGGTGTTTTTGACCTCGACCCCTTTCGGCAGGCGGGAGAGCACCTTCCGAACCCGGGACCCCGACCCGTTGGTACAGACCACGAGCCGCATCATCGGGCGATGGGCTTGCCGGTAGGTCATCAACTGATCCAGGATGGCGAAAAAATCCCTGTGCAGGGTCGGTTCACCGCCCAGCAGTCGGATGCGCTCCCACCGGGACCCGGCGGCGATGCTCTGGTCGATGAAGGCGGCGACTTGCGCCGTCGTCAGGTCGAGTTTGCTCGGGGCCTGGGTGCAGGATCGGTTGCAGTTGGCGCATTGAAGATTGCACCGGTAGGTGAGGTCGATCTCCACGAATCGCCGGCTTCGCTCGAACCGGGGTCCGCGCCTTCGCGTCACCACCCGCTGGGATCGTAAGAATTGCCAGAAGTCCAGGACCATCCGCTCCAGCGTGACATTCCGGTGAATTTTAGGCGGTCTCATTCCGGCCTCGCGGCATCGGATCGCTGAAACGGTCGAGCCCGAAGTCGCCGCATTCGCCGCCCCGGGCGACCGCCCGGCGAATTTCTTCAATCCTTTCGTCTGAAGCGGAATTTTCCGAGGAGAGCGACGCCATGAGTTCAGAGAAGGTCACACCCGCGGCATCCCCCCACCGCGTCAACGCCCTGTTCAGTGCAAATTCATCCCCGGTGTGGGCCGATAAACGCCGATATAACCGGGAATTTAGGGCTGCATAGAGGTTGCGGGTGGTCATTCGGGCGAACCGCACCCCGGCGGCGCCGTAGGAGGGGCTTCGGCCGATGCGGGGGTCGGTGAATCCGTCATAGGCCCTCAATCCCGGCGGTATCCTCAAAAACACCGGCGGTCCGTCCACACCCACCGTGCGAATGCTCAAGGCCCGGTTGCAATTGAAAGCGGCATACCAGGGAACCGGCAGGCGCCCCTGAAGCATTTCAAAATTGCGGCATCCCTTGGTTTCAAAAATGATCTTTCGGTTCCTCCCCAGAAGATCGATTTCGCGAATCAGGTATCGGCTGACGTCTCCGGGGTCCAGGCATCCGGCCCGGGGACCGTGAGAACTGATCCGAAGCCGGCCCCTTTCGATGTGGCGATGCAACGCTGAAAAAGGAGGTTCCGCCAGAATATCGGCCACATCCGCATACGCCAGATCATTGCCGTACCGACCGGCCCGGGGCACGAACAGCACCCGCAGGTCGGGGTTCCGGTCGAGCATGGCCTCGAACCGTTTCAGATCGATGAGGGATTCCAGGTAATCGTCGCAGAAAAAGACCGCCAGGGTCGGCTCTGAACAGTCGACCACCTCCGCTTGGTATATGGAGAATGAATCGAGTGCAAAGGCCCGCTTCGACCCTTCGGCCAGGTCGAGAAGCTCCTCGGCCACCGAAATCAGGTCGGAAGTCGATACGGCCGCCACCGTCTTCAGATCCTGTATCCATTTTTGAGGGATGGAAAGAAGGCTTCGGTTCAGCAGTGCGGAGGCGGCCGAGGCCGAACTTTTCAGATTGATGCCGACGTACCCCGAAAGGACCGCGGCACGGATCAGTCTGGAAATATCGGCTGAACCCGAACCGATGATATGCCGGCGGCGCATGGCATCCAGCAGGACCAGCCCGAGGCGGTGGCACAGGGCATTGAAACCCCGATACAGATGGATCTCCCGTTCAGGCTGGTCGGGATACAGAAGCAACCCGATCATCCGCATGAAGGCATCCTCGTACATCTGCTGGGGGATGACGTCCTGCAGGACGGTTCCCGCTTCGGTGCGGTATTCCAGGATACGTCCGACGGCTTGAAGGATGTCGTTCCTCCCACGCTCCGTCAACACATGACCATTTTGCTGGGGGTGTGCGGCAAGCGCCGAATCCAGCCCGCGGCTCAGGCTTTTTGCCAGCCAGTCCGTATAGGGCGGACAGGCCGCATTCAGGGTGTCCTGAAAAAGTTCGGGACGGCGCCGTCGAAGACCGATGGGTGCAGTGCCGGGCAGCCGGCGGGGTCCGAAATACCGTTCGAGATCATCCCGGGAGGCGGGATGGGGTTCTCGAAAGCGTATAAAATGGGTCAGCGCCTGTCGGTGCGCCGATGAAATAAGGGGGGGAATCACCGCTGAAATCACTCCGGAAGGCGACTGTCTTTACGGACGTCGCCGGGATATCATTGTTCCCGTTCATGAACCTTCCGATTGGCATAGGTTCGGCATTGGGCCAACCGGCCTTTGATCATTCGAGACATATTGCCCAATTCAATGGCCCCGGCCGCCTGCCGAAGCAGGTTGTATTCCCGCATCCATTGCCGGTGGGGAATCCAGGTTCTTCTTTGTCCGATGGTCTGTTCCAGCAGGGATTTCAGCCCTGCTCTGATATCTGAAATGTTCATGGCGGTTCACCTATTCCTTTCTGTGGATGAGTGAGACGGGTTTTTGTTCGGGTGGGAGGAAATACGCGCTGTCGAAAAAAACGAAAAGGCTATCCCGAAGGATAACCTTTCCAAAAAGATCGGAATGACAAAAGATTAGACTACGGTGACATTCACGGCGGCCAAACCTTTTTGCCCTTCTTCGATCTCGAAAGTCACACGGTCGCCCTCGTTCAAGCTTTTAAAGCCGGTTGCATTGATTGCCGAATGATGTACGAATACATCCGGCCCATCGGCTTGCTCAATAAATCCGAATCCTTTTGAATCATTGAACCATTTTACTGTACCCTCTGCCATTGTGACAAACCTCCGTTTAATCAGTGTGTTAATTAGTTCCATACCTCTAAGGTCGCCGCTTTTGCAAAGGGTCTTCCTTATAGAACGAAACTGAATTATGAAGAATTTTTACAAACAACATCTATTTTATATAAAACTTCAGGCATAAAGTCAAGCCCCACAAAAAGGATACCATAAAAGATCCCCGGTCACTCCCGTTCACCTCCGTCCGGCATCGGCCCCACGAGCAGGGTGGGATCGATCCGCTGGTCGAACCAGTTCATTCGCCAGTCCAGATGGGGGCCGGTCACCCGGCCGGTGGCGCCGACCTCGGCGATCATCGATCCCCGGCGGACGGCCTGCCCTTCACGCACCCGAATGCGGTGCAGATGGAGAAAGCTCGAAGAAAGCCCGTGCCCGTGGTCGAGAATGAGGGTGCCGCCGGAAAAAAACATGTCCGGATGCGCCAGGCTGACCACCCCGTCGGCCGGCGCCTTCACCGGGGTCCCGGTCGGCGCGGCGATGTCCACACCGTAGTGGGGGCGGCGGGGCTTGCCGTTGAGTATGCGCTGACTGCCGTATACCCCGGTAATTCGACCGGTGACCGGCCAAATGAATCCTCCGGCAAAACCGGTGCGGGGGTCGTCCCGTTTTCGGGCGGTTTGCACCAGCGCGGCTTCCGCCCGAATGCGGGCCAGGTCTTCGGGATCGGGGTCGACCTTTCGAGGCGGCAGCCCGTCTATCCGTTGAATGTCGTATTCCCGTGCGTCGATGATCAGGGGATGGGATTCGCGGGCGCCATCCGGATGATGCACCTCGAGGACCGAGGCGAGGGGCGCATCCCGATCCAGGCCGATGATGAAGCGCCCCTTCGGGGATACCCGAAGGGACCTGCCGTGATAGGTGACCCGGGCGCCCGGCGCCGCCTCCCCGAACAGCAGCCCGCCCTGAATGAAATGTCCTGTCAGGTCCGATGCCGATCCCGATGACGCCGATGCCAGCAGAATCAGTCCGATAACCCACCCCGGCAAAAATGGCCCGACCGATCGTCTCAATTCGGCGATGATTTTCATAAGTATCCTTCTCCTCTGAATCCGTGCCGTGGTTTTCAGTTTTCAGCTTCAGGATACGCCATTTCGGCAAATTTTCGCAAGAATTGTCATCCATCTTTTCGCAGTTTATGTTATAAGAAGAGGACTTGCCCCATGACCTCACCACTCCCATGCACCATTCCAGGGGGAGAATGCATATGAAAAATCGATATCCGGATTTTTTCCAGGACAGACACCGACTCTACCATGATACCCTCCAGGCATCGCCGGATGCGGTGTTGTGGGTGGATGCATCCACCGGTCGCATTCAGCATGCCAACCGGTCGGCCTGCCGCCGATTGGGCTATGCATACCCGGAACTGATCCAAACGTCCTTCTGGGATCTCGATTCCGGCCTCGTGGAAAATGAATGGCCCGCCCAGGTCCAAATGATGACCAATCCCCCGGACCGGACATACGAGACCTCACTCATTACCAAAACCGGCGATTATCTGCCGGTTGAAATAACCTGTTCCCGGGTCGAATCCGAAAACCGGACCTGCCTCTGCTGTTTTATTCGGGATGTGTCACAATGCAGACGTTCGGAAGCCCGGTCCCGGCAGAGCGAAGAACGGCTGCGGGCCATCGTTCAGGCGCTGCCGGACCTGGTCTTCGTACTCGACGAAGACGAACGCCACCTGGAAGCCCTTACCGCCCGGGAAAATCTGCTGTATGCGTCCACCGACCGGATTCGAGGTCGACGGCTTCACGACATCTTCCCCTGCGCCTGGGCAAGCGAATCCAAAAGGTGAGCCCCGACGCAATCCATAAAACTGACCCGGTCGGATTGGCCCGGCAATGTGCGGGAACTGGCCAATATCCTGGAGCGGGCGGTGATCCTTTGTCCGGAACCGGTCCTGACCGGACAATATATCAGCGGCTTGAGTACCTCGCCGGCAAAAGATCCTACCTTTGCAACCCTGGAAGAGATAGAGCGCCGGCATATCCTGGCGGCTTTGGAAAAGACGAACGGGGTGTTGTCCGGACCAAACGGCGCCGCCGCCCTTTTAAAGGTCAACCGATCCACACTGTGGTCAAGGATGCAGAAGCTGGGCATTC
>JAABSQ010000253.1 GCA_011390315.1 Desulfobacteraceae bacterium | reverse complement strand
GATCAGATTGGCGATCTCCCGGGTTTCACCGGTTCGGGAAGCGTAAACAATCAGGACTTTCGGCATTTTCTCTCCTTTGCTTGATCCTTCCATTCTATTTGATCCGCTGGTCCTATTTAATTCGTTTGTCTACGGATTCCTTTTGGCAGTCCGGGGTATAACAGGTATTGTTCAAAAATTCGCATTTCTCCTGACAATTCGGGCATTTTTCAGGCGGTGCATCGGCATTCAGGGTATACCCACAGTTCTGGCATTTCCAGCTGGTCATGGAATCACCCCCTTTCACGGGTTAAAACCGAAAAAAAGCCACGCTACAGACAGATTGCGCCGAGTGGTGAAACCGTTGCCCATAGGGTGGCCCTTTTAGATTAAATAATGCACAATTCTTTCGAAAATTCAAGTGTCAAGATAAGTCCGTTTCGAACCCCGACTGCAGCTTCCGAAGTTCGAGCAAAAATCACTTGTCATAGCTCTCGTTTCATTTTTGAACCGAAGGGTAAGCTGAATCTATTTGTTTTTATATAAGCCAAATTCATTTTTTAAGCAAGTCGTTATCGAGGCCCGCCGGAACTTTCCCCCGATCTGCCTGCGGAAAAGGCCCGTCGCCGGATTCCCCATTCATCGCAACAGAGATGAGGCCCGAAAAATAACTTGAGGTTCTTTGTATGAATGATTAGGATACATTTTTTGAATCTTGTCCCGTGAAAAGGTTTCTATGAATTCAACCGAATTATTCCATCTTCTGATCAAAACCAATCCTTTTGAAATTCTCGACCCCGACATTCTGGATACCTTATCCGCCAAAATGACGGTCAAGGCGTTCGAGCCCAATACCTATGTATTCAAGCAGGAAGACCCCAGCCGGGACGCCCTTTTCATCATCGCCTCCGGGTTGGTGGAACTGACCCTCATCGATGACCGGGGAATAGAGACGGTGGTGGGCCTGAAGCGGGCCTATGATTTTTTCGGGGAAACGGTCGTGCTGTCCCGGGAGCGGTATCCGGCCTCGGCGCGGGTCAAGGAAAAACTGACCTGCGGTCTGATCCGCCGAAGGGACCTGGAAGAATTGATGTACGGATATCCCGAGTTCTGCGGGTTTTTCAATACCCTGCTGGCCGAACGGTTGCGCCTGTTGTATGGAGAAATCCTGGCGGAGCGCTCCATGGAGGGGTTTGCACGCATTCGGGGAGTCGACTCAAGCCTTTTTCGAAAACGGGTGAGCGAGATCATGTCTTATCCGGTGGTGACCTGCCGCACCGATGATTCGGTCACGGCCGCTTCCCGGATTATGGACGAGAAAGGCATCAACGCCTTGGTGGCTCTGGATCGATCCCTGCGGCCCCGGGGAATTCTGACCGAGAAAAATCTGGTCAAATACCTGATCGCTCAGCAGACCTATCCGGTGGAGACCTGCCGGGTGGAAAACATCATGCACAGCAATCTGATGGCCATCAAGCCCCAGGACTTCATCGGCCAGGCCCTGGTGGCCATGATGCGGAGCAAGACCAAGCACCTGATCGTGCTGGAGCGGGAGGACCCGGTGGGGATTATCTCGATGACCGATCTGATCCGGACCCAAAGCGCGGGCACCCTGGTGCTGACCCGGGACATCGAATCCCAGCCGGACATCAACGGGTTGATTCTGGTGAGTCGGGAAATCCAGGATATCCTCAGCGCCATGGTCGCGGAAAACGCGACCGTGGAAGAAATTTTCGATGTCATGTCGGAGCTGTATGAGCGGCTGACTCGACGGGTCATTCAGCTTTCCGAGGAGCGCATGAAGCTGGACGGGTGGGGCCCGGCCCCGGTGGAATACTGCTGGATCAACATGGGCGCCTCGGCCCGGTATGAGCAAGCCTTCGGCGCGGACCAGGACAACGCACTGATCTATGCGGACCCGGAGCCGGAAAAGGCCGAAGCGGCGGATGAGTATTTCAGACGGTTGGCCGATTTGATCGTGAAAGGGCTTTCCCGGTGCGGGTTTTCCGAATGCGCCCGGGGGGTCATGGCTACCCGGGCCGAATGGCGGCGGTCCCGGAGCGACTGGCTGATCCTGATCGAGGAGTGGCTTCGGTCCTGTGACCCGGGTCGAACCCGCATGGTCTTGTCTCTTCTCGATTACCGGCCGATCTGGGGAAACATGGTGCTGGCCGAATCCTTTCGGGACCGATTGTTCGACGCCTTCGCCGCCTGTCTTCGCTCCGACTACCGGGTGACCCGGGACGATCTGGCCCACCGGCTTCCGATTCGTTTTCTCGGCACCTTTCAGACGGAAGATTCCGGTCTCCACAAGAATGAAATGAACCTGAAGCGCTCGGCCATTCTGCACATCGTCAATTCCATCCGAATGCTGGCCGCCAAGCACCGCATCAGCGAACCCTCCACTCTGGGGCGCTTGAAACAGCTGACGGAGTCGGGGGCGATCTCCCGGTCGGACGGAGACCTTTTCGCCCGCAGCTTCAAGCACCTGATGCGGTTCTGTATTCGTGAAAACTTGAAAAAAGTCCAGCAGGGGCGGGAACCCGACAACTACATCGATCCGTACAGCCTTCGAAAGCGGGAGCGTGTGACCCTCAAAGACGCCTTATCCGGTGTTTCCCGTCTCTTGAATCTGGTCAAGGACGAATTCGACGCTTTTTGGCTGAAACAATTTACCTGATTGGGTCCTGCCTGATTCCCATGGGCAGCGGCATTGTTTTCCCGAATTCCATTCATTCGTTCGTCAATTTCATAGAAAGTATTTGACAAGTATCCCCCCTGTTCGATATAAAAGGTATAATCTAAATGACTGAGCGCTCGTTCAATGCATGTCAAGGGGTACAACTTTTTTTGTACTTTTTAAGACCTTTTATGGCTGAGCGTTCAATCTTTACCCATGGCGGAACCGAACCGTTTTCAGGCGATTCCGGATGAGCAGTCAACCAATCTTTTTCCCGAAGGGGAATACCGGTTCCCCTGGCAGCCAGCAGGGAGGCGTGACATGACACAGGCTCACAATATGACCGACTATGAAAAGACATATCGTGAATTCCAATACGATGTCCCCGAATTTTTTAATTTTGCGGGCGACGTCATCGATCAGTGGGCCGAAAAGCCGGACAAGCTGGCGATGCTGTGGGTGGACGACGCCGGCGCGGAAATCAAGAAGACCTTCTCGGACCTGAGCAGGGCCTCCCGGCGGCTGGCGAATGTACTGGTCCAGAACGGCGTCAAACAGAATGACGTAGTCCTGCTGGTGCTGCCCCGAAACATCGAATGGTGGGAGGCGGTGACCGCCTGTATCCGTATGGGCGCCTTGGTGGCTCCGGGCGCCACGCAGTTGACTTCCAAGGATCTTGAGTATCGGGCCAATCGGGCCGAAGCCGCCTGTATCATCACCCATCACGAGATTGCCGCCAAGTTCGACGAGGTGGCGGACCGGTGCCCCACGGTCCGAACCAAGATCGTCATCGCCGAACCCCGTAAGAACTGGATCTACTACACCGAAGCGGTGGAAAAGGCCTCGGACCGGTTCGACACCGTTAAAACCCGAAGCGACGACAACTGCCTGGTCTATTTCACTTCCGGAACGGTCGGCTTTCCCAAGATGGCGCTCCATACCCATTCCTCTTACCCGATCGGGCACCAGACCACCGGAAAATTCTGGCTGGATCTCAAACCCGATGACCTCCACTGGAATATCAGCGATACCGGATGGGCCAAAGCGGCCTGGAGCAGTTATTTCGGACCCTGGAGCTGCGGCGCGGCCCTGTTCGTTCACCACACCGACCGTTTCGACCCGATCCGGACCCTGGAGTTGCTGTCCCGATATCCGGTGACCGTGATGTGCGGGGCGCCCACCATCTATCGAATGCTGGTGCTTCAGGATCTGAGCGGCTTCAAATTTCCCGAACTTCGTCACTGCGTAGGGGCCGGCGAACCCTTGAACCCGGAGATCATCGAGGTCTGGAAAAAAGCCACCGGCTGCACCATTCGGGACGGCTACGGCCAGACCGAAACCGTGCTGCTGTGCGGAAGCTTTCCCTGCATCGAACCCCGGTTCGGTTCCATGGGAAAACCCTCTCCGGGGGTCGATCTTCAGGTGGTCGATGATGCGGGAAAAGTCCTTCCTTCCAACACCGAAGGGGATATCGCGGTGCGGGTCCGCCCTGAGCCGCCGGTGGGATTGTTCAAGGAATACTGGAAGGAGCCGGACCGGACCGCGTCGACCTTTCGAGGCGACTGGTATCTGACCGGCGACCGGGCCTATGTGGATGACGACGGCTACTTCTGGTTCGTTGGACGGTCAGACGACGTGATCCTCACCTCGGGATACCGGATCGGCCCCTTCGAGGTGGAGAGTGCACTGATCGAGCATCCGGCGGTGGCCGAATCAGCGGTGGTCTCCAGCCCGGATAAGACCCGGGGAGAGGTGGTCAAGGCCTTCGTGATTGTCGCTCCCGGTTTCGCACCCGGCGAGGATCTGGTCAAAGAGCTTCAGGACCATGTGAAAAAAGTGACCGCGCCCTACAAGTATCCTCGAAAGATCGAATTCGTCGACGCTCTGCCCAAAACGGTCAGCGGAAAGATTCGGCGGGTCGAACTCCGGAAAGCCGAGTGGGGCGAATAATCGGCAGTATGTGTTCAACTCATATTCCCGAGGCTTTCCGCGTGTAGAAAACGGCGGGAGTTTCGCAACGGATGGTGTTTCATCCTGAGGCATCACCGACATAAGCGCCACCCACGTCTGTCTGCGGAAGGTGGTCCCCGAGGAGATATGTCGGATCATCGACAAAGAGAACGTAACCCACCTGTGCGCTGCGACTACCATTAGTCAAGGAGCGGGAAGGCAAGGAGCGCCGGGTGAATTAGAAGACGCACCTGTTCGGTCATCAATCATTTTACATGCAATAGGAGATGCGATGCTGCTACCCGAATATGAAGTCGGTAAAACCACTATCGGTCAACTGGTCGACCGGGTCGCGGACCAGTTCGGCGACAGCAAGGCCTTGGAGTATCATCAGCTGGGGATCAATTATGACTATCGGGAGTTCAAGGAGGTGTGCAACCGGGTGGCCAAAGGATTCATGGCGCTCGGAGTCGAGAAGGGGGAGCATATCGCCATCTGGGCCAACAACGTGCCGGAGTGGGTCCTGGCCCAGTTCGGCACCGCCAAAATGGGGGCGGTCCTGGTGACGGTGAACACCAATTACCGAAGTTTTGAGCTGGAATACCTGATGAAGCAGTCCGACGCCACCACTCTGGTGATGATCGGCGGTGTGCGGGAGCCCGAGGAGTATCTCAAGGTGGTCAACAATGTCTGCCCGGAACTCAAAGACAGCGCCCCCGGCGGGCTCGACTGCTCCCGCCTGCCCAAGCTCAGGAACATCCTCTATATC
>JAABSQ010000268.1 GCA_011390315.1 Desulfobacteraceae bacterium | reverse complement strand
GCCAGGACCGCTTTTTTATATTTTATAAAAATTCCAACCAACTATAAACCAACTCCCCTATCCCAACGCAAGCAAAAAACAAAAAAGCCGAGAGAGCTCCCTCCCCCGGCTTTTTTCATCTATCTTCTATTTCTATTTACAATACCACTCTATGCATTCACCGCCGCCTTCTGCACCAGCTCCGGCTCCTCCACCCGGAAGGTCACTTCATCCCCTTCCCGGTCGGCCACCAGTACGCTGCCGTCCGGGATATTCCCTTTCAGGATCTCCATCGACATCGGGTTCTCGATATACTTCTGGATGGCCCGTTTCAGGGGCCGGGCGCCGTAGACCCGGTCGTAGCCCTTTTCGGCCAGGAGCCGCTTGATCTCCTCGGAGAGCTCCAAATGAATCTGCCGGTCGGCCAGGCGCTTGCGCAGCCGTTCGATCTGGATCTCCACGATGTCCCCGATCTGTTCGGGCGACAGGTTGTGGAAGATGATCAGCTCGTCCACCCGGTTTAAAAACTCGGGCTTGAAGGTCGACCGCAGTGCTTCGGTGACCCGCCGTTCCATCTCATCGCGGTTTTCAGTGCCCAGCTCCTGAATGAACTGGCTGCCCACGTTGGAGGTCATGATGATGATCGTGTTCTTGAAATCCACCGTGCGGCCGTGGCCGTCGGTCATGCGGCCGTCGTCCAGAATCTGGAGCAGGACGTTGAAGACGTCCGGATGGGCCTTTTCGATTTCGTCGAAGAGGACCACCGAATAGGGCCGCCGCCGGACCGATTCGGTCAGGTGGCCGCCTTCTTCATACCCCACATAGCCCGGAGGCGCGCCGATCAGCCGGGCCACCGAGTGCTTTTCCATGTACTCGGACATGTCGACCCGAATGATCGCCCCTTCGTCGTCGAACATGAACTCCGCCAGGGCCTTGGCCAGCTCGGTCTTGCCCACGCCGGTGGGCCCCATGAAAATGAAGGAGCCGATCGGCCGGTTCGGGTCCTGGAGTCCGGACCGGGCCCGTCGCACCGCATTGGCCACGGCGGTGATCGCCTCGTCCTGGCCCACCACACGGCGCCGCAGCCGGTCTTCGGTCCGGATCAGCTTTTCCCGCTCGCCTTCCAGCATCTTACTCACCGGAATCCCGGTCCACCGGGAGACCACCTCGGCGATATCCTCGGCGTCCACCTCTTCTTTGAGCATCTGCTTTTCTTCCTGAAGCTCGGCCAGTTGTTGATTCGTCTCCTCCAGCTGCCTTCTCAGCTCATTGGCCCGGCCGTAGCGAAGCTCGGCCACTCTGGCGAGATTGCCTTCCCGTTCGGCCTTCTGCTCCTCGATGGTGGTCTGCTCGATCTCTTCTTTGATCTTCCGGATCTTCTGAATCAGGTCCTTTTCATTCTGCCACTTGGCCTTGAGACCGTGAATTTCCTCGCTCATCTCGGCGATGTCGCTCTGAAGCTTTTGAAGCCGGTCTTTCGACGCCGCATCCTTCTCCTTTTTCAGGGCCTCCCGCTCGATCTCGGCCTGGGTGATCTTCCGCTGAATTTCATCGATCTCCACCGGCATGCTGTCGATCTCGATCCGCAGCTTGGAGGCGCACTCGTCCACCAGGTCGATGGCCTTGTCGGGCAGAAACCGGTCGGCGATATACCGGTCCGACAGGGTCGCCGCCCCGACAATGGCCGAGTCCTTGATCCGGACCCCGTGATGGACCTCGTACTTCTCCTTGAGCCCCCGCAGGATGGAGATAGTGTCCTCCACGGAGGGCTCCCGCACCATCACCGGCTGAAACCGCCGCTCCAGGGCCGCGTCTTTTTCGATGTATTTGCGGTACTCGTTGAGCGTCGTGGCCCCCACGCACCGCAGGGTGCCTCTGGCCAATGCCGGTTTGAGCATGTTGGAGGCGTCCACCGCCCCCTCGGCAGCACCGGCGCCGACCACCGTGTGGAGCTCATCGATAAAGAGGATGACCTCCCCTTCGGCACGTTCGACTTCTTTGAGCACCGCCTTGAGCCGGTCTTCGAATTCACCCCGGTACTTGGCCCCGGCCACCAGCGCCCCCATGTCGAGGGCCACCAGACGACGGTTCTTGAGGGATTCGGAAACATCCCCCTGAATGATCCGCTGGGCCAGCCCTTCCACGATGGCGGTTTTGCCCACGCCGGGCTCGCCGATCAGGACCGGGTTGTTCTTGGTCCGCCGGGAGAGGACCTGGACGATCCGCCGAATCTCCTCATCCCGGCCGATGACCGGGTCGAGCTTGCCCAGGCGGGCCAGGTCGGTCAGGTCCCGGCTGTATTTGTCGAGGGCCTGGTATTTTTCTTCCGGATTCTGGTCGGTAATGGTCTGCCCCCCGCGGATCTCCTGAAGCACCCGAAGAATGGCGTCCCGGGTCACCCCGTAGCGGGAGAGAATCCCGGCCGCCTCGCCGTTTTTCTCGTCGGCCACGGCCAGCAGGATGTGCTCCACGCTCACGTACTGATCCTTCATTCGGGAGGCCTCCTTGAAGGCCGCATCCAGCACCCCTTTGGTGCGCCCGGAAAGGTAAACGTCGGACACCCCGCTCACCTTGGGGAGCTTGTCCACCGCCACGGCCGCTTCCTGAACCACCGCATTGGGCGACACCCCGAGCTTGCGGAGCATGGACCGGGCGATCCCCTCCGATTCGCCCAGCATCGCCCCCAGCAGATGCTCCGGTTCGATCTGCTGGTTGTGGTGCTCGGACGCCAGGTTCTGTCCGTTCTGAATCAGTTCCTGGGATTTAATGGTAAATTTATCAAATCGCATTGTGTCGTTCTCCTCTTTGCAAGTTTTAAACCTAATAACAATAAAATTTATTATGGCCTAAAAATAAGCACGGGCGATTTGATGTCAAACCATTAAAATCACTATTTATTCGGTTTTTTGGGCTTCGGTCTTGAGCCGCTTGCTGAGGGCCGGCTGGCTGATCCCCAGCATGCGGGCGGCGATGGACTGATTGCCGTTGGCCCGGCGCATGGCCTCTTCCACCAGGAGATGGGAAGCCTGTTTGAGGGTGGGCAGGTTTTTGAAGACCCGAAAGGGAGAAGGTTCGTTGAAGCCCCGTTCCCGGGCCAGCCGCTCCTCCCGCTCCATATGCTCTTTGAAGACGTCCAGGGAGAGGACCTTGGAGGTGTGGCGCTCCACCGCCTCGAAGATCATCTCTTTGAGTTCGGCCACGTTGCGGGGAAAGGAATAGGTCTGAAGCAGGATGAAGAGTTCCTTGGGCGGGGTCGGTTTTTTCTTGTCGAAGGTCTGGGCCGCCTCCTCCAGAAAATGGTTCACCAGAAGCGGCAGGTCTTCGATCCGCTCCCGCAGGGAAGGCACATGGACGTGGTGGGTGCGGATCTTGAAATTGAGGTCCTTTCGAAACCCCCCGGCCCGCTGAAGCTCCCACAGGTCGACATTGGTGGAGGTGAGGATGTAGGCGTCGCTGCGCCGGGGGGTTTCGGCGCCCACCGGCACATACTCGCCGTACTGGATCAGCCGCAGCAGCTTCAGCTGAGTGCCGGGGCTGAGGTATCCGATCTCGTCCAGGTAGAGGGTGCCGCCGGCGGCCTCGTCGATTTTGCCGGGAATATCCGCCTCGATCTCGGAAGAAGCGCCCTTGGCGACCCCGAACAGGGTTTCTGAAAACCCCTGGTCGTCCAGGCGGGCCGTGTCCACCCGAACCAGGTCGCCCCGAAGCCCGCTGGTCTCGTGAATGCACTGGGCCACCAGGTGCTTTCCCGTCCCGGGTTCGCCGGTGATCAGGATGGGCTGAAGGCTTTTGACCACCGAATGGATGTACTGGAAAATGGACAACAGTTCGGGCGTTTGCGTGATGATTTCAGGACAGATGTGGTCGACTTCCCGGGTTTCCGACATGGGGGATACTCCCTTCTCATGGTAATTGACGAACGTTGACCGATTCATGATACCACTTTTTTACCTGTTATTACAATAAAATCAATAGGGTTGAAGCGCATTTGCCGGTAGAAAAACCCTCCAAGCCGTTCCGCAAAGGGGAAAACCGGATTTTATTCAGGCTTGACACAGGGGCGGCGATGTCTGTATTTTAAGCTTATTTTATTGACTTACCGTAAATCATATCAATTTTTGGCGATTATTAGAAGATGAACTTTCAGGCGGCGTTGTGGCCGAGCATCGGCATCGGCCATTTTTTTGTGGGACGCCCTCTTTGACAGCAGAACCGAACCCTTACAAAGGTGTGAATCATCATGCTCAGTTTCAAAGGCCTGACCCGGAACGAAGTCGAAGAATCGCGGCGGATTCACGGCTCCAACCAGCTGACCCCCCAGGAGGTGGAGACCTTCTGGGACAAACTCAAAGACAATTTCAAAGACCCGATGATCGTGATCCTGGTGGTGGCCCTGCTTGTGGTCACGGTGCTGGCGGTTTTCGGATTCGCGGAATGGTACGAAGGGGTCGGCATCGCGGTGGCGGTGGCCCTGGCCACGCTGGTAGCCACCGCCTCGGAGTTCAGGAACGAACAGACCTTTCAGAAGCTTCAGGAGGAGGCCTCCAGGATCTTCGTGAATGTCTTTCGGGAAGAGGGCATGCGCCAGCTCCCCATCGACGAAGTGGTGGCGGGGGATATCGTTCTGCTTCAGCCGGGCGACAAGGTGCCGGCCGACGGCCGCATCCTTCAGGGCCGGGTCAAGGTCAATCAGGCCGCCCTGACCGGAGAGCCCAAGCCGGTGACCAAAACCCCCGGCGAGATGGACCCGACCCGAGACGGGATTCTGGACCAGTCCCACGGGGTTTTTCGGGGCGCCATCGTGGAAGACGGCGAAGCGGCGATGCAGGTATTGGTGGTGGGAGACGCCACCCATTTGGGCAAAATCGCCGAAGCCCTTCAGACCGACGAGCGGCTGGGCCCGCTGCGGGTGAAGCTGGCCAAGCTGGCCGACGATATCGCCATGTTCGGGTATATCGGCGGCGCCCTGATCGCCCTGGCCTTTCTGTTCAAGACCATCTATCTCGACACCGGCGGGGACACGGCGGCCATGGCGGCCTACATCTCCAACTGGCAGCAGTTCACCTATGACGTGGCCACCGCTTTGATCCTGGCGGTGATCATCATCGTGGTGGCGGTGCCCGAAGGGCTGCCCATGATGATCGCCATCGTGCTGGCCCAGAACATGCGAAAACTCCTTAAATCCAATGTTCTGGTGCGCCAGCTTCTGGGGATCGAGACCTCGGGCAGCCTCAATCTGCTGTTCACCGACAAGACCGGCACCATCACCAAGGGGCAGTTCGAAACCGTGGGATTTCTGGCGGTGGCCGAAAACGGGGACCGGCCCGAGCTGGAGCATTTCGCCCGCTTCGAAGAGATGGACACCGAACGGGCCCGCCTGCTCGACATCTCTCTGCGGGAGAACAGCTCCTGCGTGGTCAACTGCGAGGCCGAAGCCGAATGCGACCGCATCCTGGGCGGCAATGTCACCGAACGATCGCTGCTTCAGTTCGTGGGCGCCGATATCAGCGCCTGTGTCGAAGAAGGCGCGGAACCTTTGTCCGAGGTGCTCTTCAATTCCACCCGGAAGTTTTCCGCGGCCCGGGTCCGGACCCGGGAAGGGGTGGAGATCACCCATATCAAGGGGGCCCCGGAAAAGATTCTGCAAAACTGCACCGGGTATTACACGCGAACCGGCGAGATCGCCGCGCTTCCGGAGAATTGGCGAAGCCGTTTGTCCGAAGAGACCGACCGCCGGGCCGACGAAGGATTTCGCATCATCGCCGTCGCCGCCACCGAAGACCCGCTGCCGGAAAACACCGACGATCTGCCGGAAAACCTGGCCCTGCTCGGGTTCGCCCTGATTCGGGACGAACTTCGGCCCGAATCCCGTGCCGCGGTGGAAACCCTGCAAAGCGCCGGGATTCAGGTGGTGATGCTCACCGGCGACCGCTTCGGCACGGCCCGGGCCATCGCCCGGGACGCAGGGCTGCTCACCTCCGATGCCGACATTGTGGAGCGGTCCTCGGAGATGGCCCATCTCTCGGACGAGGAACTCAAGAAGATCCTGCCCGACCTGAAGGTCCTCTCCCGGTGCCTGCCGGCCGACAAGATGCGGCTGGTCCGGGTGGCCCAGGACATGGGCCTGGTGGTGGGCATGACCGGCGACGGGGTCAACGACAGCCCGGCCCTGACCAACGCCGACATCGGCTTCGGCCTGGGCAGCGGCACCGAGGTGGCCAAGGAGGCCTCGGACATCGTGGTGCTGGACGACAACATTCAGTCGATCACCAATGCGGTCCACTACGGCCGGACCATCTACCGCTCCATTCAAAAGTTCATCACCTTTCAGCTCACGGTCAACGTCAGCGCCATCTCCATCGCCTTTCTGGGGCCCTTTCTCGGGTTCAAGCTGCCCCTGACCATGATTCAGCTGCTCTGGGTCAACCTGATCATGGACACCCTGGCGGCCCTGGCCTTCAGCGGCGAACCGCCCCTGAAAAGCCATATGGAAGAAGCCCCCAAGCGGCGTGAAGAACGGATCATCACCCCGGCCATGTGGTCCTCCATTCTCTTCAACGGTTTTTTCATCACCGTCATCTCGGTGATCTTTCTGAAGGCGGATGCGGTGCGGGGGCTGTTTCACAGCCCCGAGGCGTTTCTCACCGCCTTTTTCGGGGTCTTCGTCTTTTTGAACAACTTCAATAAATTCAATGTCCGGGTGGAGGAATTCAATCTTCTGGCCCACATCTTCGACAACCGCGGTTTTCTGCGGGTGGTCGGGCTGATTTTTCTGATTCAGGTGCTGATCACCTATTTCGGCGGAGAGATGTTCCGGACCGTGGCCCTGATGCCCCATGAATGGCTTTATATCATCGCCTTTTCGGTGATTATCATCCCCTTTGATCTGGCGCGGAAATACCTTCGCTGGATTTTTGAATAGACCGTAAGGACACAGCTGTGGAAACAGGCATGAAAAAAGACCAGACCAAAATCGGAAGAAACGACCCCTGCCCCTGCGGAAGCGGGCTCAAACATAAAAAATGCTGCATGCGCAAACGAAACCGGCTCGAACCCGAAAGCATGAAGCAAATCTACCTCAAGCGGTACAAGATCCGGCTCAAGGAACGGGAGGATATCGCGGCCATTCGGAAAGCCGGGGGGCTGGTCATGGACACCCTCGACCTGGTGGAGTCCTCCCTCAAACCGGGGATGACCACCGAGGAGATCAACACCCTGGTTCACGAATACACCCTCGACCACGGCGCGGTTCCGGCCACCCTTCATTACCGCGGGTATCCCAAGAGCGTCTGCGTTTCCATCAATGAGGTGATCTGCCACGGCATTCCGGGGGACCGGGTGATCGAGGACGGCGACATCGTCAACGTCGACATCACCTCGATTCTAGACGGCTATTACGCCGACGCCAACAAGACGTTTCTGGTGGGCGCCGCCACTCCGGACGCCGAAAAGATCATTCGGGTGGCCCGGGAGAGCCTCAAGCGGGGGATCGAGATGGTCCGTCCCGGCAATACGGTGGGGGATATCGGATGGGCCATCCAGACCTATGCCGAGGGTGAAGGCTGTTCGGTGGTCCGGGAGTTCGTGGGCCACGGGGTCGGGTTCGACTTTCACGAAGCGCCTCAGATTCCCCACTACGGCAAGCCCAAGCAGGGGGTCATTCTGGCCCCGGGCATGGTCTTCACCATCGAGCCGATGATCAACCTGGGCAACAAGGAGCTGCGCATCCTGCGGGACGACTGGACTGCGGTGACCCGGGACAGTTCCCTGTCCGCCCAGTTCGAGCAGACCATCCTGGTAACCGAGTCGGGCCATGAAAGCCTGACCCCTTATGATTTGGACTGATTCAGACGAGGACACGCCCCATGGCTTCCCCCAAAACCAATCCAAAAACTAATATAGACGAGCAGATTCTGAGGGCCTCCAAAGAGATCGTGGTGAAATTCATCGAAACCGGCCGGGTCTCGCCCACCGCCTTCCCCGAACTGTTTCAATCCATCTACCGGACGGTGGAAGAGACGGTCAAGGGGCCGCCGCCCGAACCGCAGGAAGAACCGCCGGCCGAGTTAAAGGGATAATCCGCCATGGCCGATTTCAAGACCCACCTCACCGTCGGGTGCTCGACCGTGGGGATCGCATCCGCATGCCTGCTGGCCGGGGATGCGGCCAAACCCGAAGAGATCATCCTCTACTTCGCCCTGGGCAGCGCCGGCGCGGCCCTGCCCGACATCGACTCGGACAGCTCCAGTCCGCTCAAAATCACCTTCCATGTGCTCTCCCTGGTGATCGCTTTTCTGGTCACCTTCAGCCAGCGGCTGGGGGATACGGCGGCGGAGTTTCTGATCATATGGCTGGGAGCCTACATCACGATCCGGTACCTGGTCTTTGAGCTTTTCACCCGGCTGACCATTCACCGGGGGGTCTTCCATTCCATACCGGCCGGGGCCCTGTTCTGGTTCATCGCCACCATCGCCCTGTACCGGGTGGCCCGGGTCTCCGCCCTCACCGCGTGGATGGGCGGTTTTTTCGTCTTTATCGGGTACATCGTCCACCTGTTGCTGGACGAAATCTACAGCTTCGATTTTTCCAAAATGAAGGCCAAAAACTCCTTCGGCACCGGCCTCAAAATCATCAGCTTCTACGACATCAAAGCCACCGCCCTGCTCTATGTCGCCACCCTCTTTTTTTTCTGGCTGGCGCCCTCCGCCGACCCCTTCCTCAAATTCATCACCAACCCCGCCACCTACGACGCCATCCGGTTTTTTCCCCGAGGCGCGTGGTTCGGGGGGGCCTCCTACTGATTCTTTGCGATAGGCCGGCGCAAAGATCCGGAAATTTCTGCCAAATTTATTTCTCTTGATTCCTGGTGGTCATCATTACTACTATACGGAAGGAGGTAATGGAGAATGCCGAATGTAGAAAAATTCAGTGTGGCGCTGACGCCGGAATTGGCAGTTCTTGTTCGCAATGCTGTAGAAACCGGTGAATACGCCAGCTGCAGCGAGGTGATTCGCGAGGCTTTGCAGGAATGGAACCGGAAGCGTTCCCGGCGGGAAAGTGAAATGGATGGAATCAAACAGCTTTGGGAAGAAGGTCTGAAAAGCGGACCAGGACGATTTGCCGATATGAAAGCCATAAAGGCGGAAGCCCGCCGGAGACTGGAAGATACCGGGAACAGCGAGGACCCGTCTTAAAAACCCATGCCTGTTATTCAGCGAACCGCTCAGGCTGAAGAAGATCTGATCGATATCTGGCTTTATATTGCTCAGGACAACCCGGCCGCAGCGGACCGGCTGTTGGATACAATTGACAGCAAAATACTGCTGTTGGCGGAACAACCCGCCCTTGGCCCCGCTCGTGAGGACATAGCGCCTGATCTTCGGTATTTACCCATGGGCAATTATCTCATCCTGTACCGAATCATCCTTGATGGGATTGAAATTGTACGGGTGGTACAGGGGGCGCGAAATCTGAAAGCCCTTTTCTGACTCGCTTCCATCCTTTTCCGACTCATCCTTTTTGCCTCGAAGACGAAGCTTCGGAGGGTCACCCTACTGATTCATTCGTTCCAGGAGAAAAGAAACGCCCCGATCATCAGAAAACCCAATGTGAGAACGGCGAGGATGGTCAGCTCCGGCGTGATCCCGGCCAGGCCGGCCCCCTCGTTCATGACCCGGCGCACCGCCCGAAGCACATGGGTGAGCGGAAAAACCTCGGCGATGCGGTGCACCCACCGGGGCGCCCCTTCCAGGGAGAACCAGACCTCGGAAAGAAACATCATCGGCAGCCCGATGAAATTGATGACCCCGCTGGCGAACTCCTCGCTGATCCCCCGGGCCGCCACAATCATTCCCAAGGAGGTGAGGCAGAGCCCGCCCAGAAAATAGGCCAGAAAGATCCAGACCCGGGAGCCCCGGACTTGGAACCCGAAAAACAGCTCGCATCCGAACCACATCACCGCCAGAGTGAACATGAGCACGAAGATTCGGGAGAACATCTGGGCGGTCAGGTATTCCACCGCGGTGAGCGGAGTCGCCTTGAGCCGCTTGAGGACCCCGTTCTTGCGGTACCGGACGATCACGAACCCCACCCCCCAGAGGGCGCTGAACATCATGTTCATGGCCAAAATGCCGGGAAACAGCCAGTCGATATACCGCACCGGCCGCCCCTCGATTTCGCCCCGCAGGCCGAGGCCGCGGTATTCCTCGGGCGCCAGGGCGGCGTTGAAGAGCTGTTCCACCACATACCCCTTGGGGCCCTCGCTCACCCAGTAGGCATTTTCCGGAGAATCAAGCTGAATCAGGAAATCGATCTTGTGGTCCCGCAGTTTCGTCAACCCAGCCTCCATAGAGGGAAACCCGATGAAATCGAGATAGCGGGTCTCTTTGAACGCCTCGGGGACGGCGATCTCTTCGAGGTCGACCTGAACGGTGGGATGGGGAAACACCCCGACCTTGTATTCCGATCGGGTGTCGCCGCCGAAGATGACGGCGAATCCGGCCACGATCAGAAAGGGAAAGAGGAAGTTCCAGCCGAAGGCGGCCCGGTCCCGAAAGAATTCCATATTCCGGGCCCGAAACATGACCCGAATCCGCTTGAGGTTCATGATCACTTCCGCAGCTGACGGCCGGTCAGCTTGAGAAAGACATCCTCCAGGTTGGGAGACCGGACCGTGATGTCATCCAGATCCACGGAGCGGTCCATCAATTCTTTCAGGCATCCGTTGACGTCGTCGGTCTGAATTTCAACCCCCTGAGCGGTCTTCCGGCCGTTGACGGAAAGATCGGATAAATCATCCCGGACGCTCGTCCAGGGAAGAATCACGGTGGTTCCCCGGCAGTGGGTACGGATCAGCTCGGCCGGAGAGCCCTTAGCGATCACCTGCCCCCGATCCATGATCACGATCTCGTCGCAGAGATACTGGGCCTCTTCCATGTAGTGGGTAGTCAGAATGAGGGTTTTGCCGGCCCGCTTGATTTCCAGGATGATGTCCCAGAGATTCCGCCGGGCCTGGGGATCCAGACCGGTGGATGGTTCGTCCAGAAAAAGCAGGTCGGGGTCGTTGATCAGGGCCATGGCCAGCAGGAGGCGCTGTTTTTGCCCGCCGGAGATGTGGTTGTTGTAATGGTCCGCTACCTCCGCCAGGCGGCACAATTGTATCAGATGATCGACCGATGCGGTGTGGCGGTAGAGCTGCTGAAAGGTTTTCAGGGTTTCCCGAACGGTCATGAAGGAGAGCAGGGTGGTGTCCTGAAACTGAATCCCGATGGCTTCCCGAAAGTCGGGGGTGCGGGGCTCTCCCCGATACAGGATTCGACCCGAAGTGGGCGGAATGATCCCCTCGATGACTTCAATGGTGGTGGTTTTGCCGGCCCCGTTGGGCCCCAGAAGCCCGAAGCAGATGCCGGCCTCGATGCCGAAGCGGATGCCGTCGACCGCCGTGACTTTTTTAAATTTTTTGACAAGGTCGACCACCTCGAGCAGATGCGGCATCTAATTCAGGTCCGACTCCAGCTCGGTTACGGCGGCCGCGAACGCCTTTCCGGCTTGATAGGCCTCGTCCAGATAGGCCGGGTGTTTGTTCACATCCCCTTCAAAATCCAACCCGCGGTACAGCAGTGATCGCCAGAGCTTCATGTCCAGCACGTCGAAGAAATAGCGCACCGTCAAAAGGGCGCCGTCGAAAAGTTTCTTCCCCTGGGTGGCCCCCACCGAGATAAAAAGTCCCAGCCGCTTGGGCTCCCATTCTTTGAAAGGCACCTGATCGATCCAGTATTTTTTGACCCAGAGCGACTGGCACCGGTCCATCATGATTTTGGTATGGGCGCTGACGGTGTAAAAAAAGATGGGCGAGGCGAGCATCAGCCCTTTGGCGGATACAAGCCGGTCGTATAAATGCTGAAAATCATCCTGAATGGCGCACCGGCCGTCGGCTTTGCATTTATAGATCTCGAGACAGGGCGACATTTTGAGGTCCCGAAGGACGAACTCCTCCACCGAGGCCCCGGCATCCCGGGCCCCTTCCACGGACCGGCGCATCAGCGTTGTGGTGTTGCCCTGGCGACGGGGGCTTCCGTAAACCGCGACGATGTCTGTCATCTGAATTCTCCGTAGGAAATCATGTCCCGTTCGCTTCGATTTGTTTTCCGGTACCGGAAAATCGCACCCCCGCTTACTTGCGGGGCATCAGGGTCTGGTAGGCCTCCTGAATCTCTTTGAACCGATCCTCGGCCAGGGTCTGAAAATCCTCCCCGAGATGGGTGACCTTGTCGGGATGATACTTGCCGGCCAGCTCCCGGTAGGCATGCTTGATCTCTTCGGAAGACGCCCCGGGACGAACCCCCAGAACCGAATGGGGGTCCTTCTTTCCGGAAGACGGCGGCGGCTGGGGGCGGGCCTGTTCCTGCCGAGCCCCGAAGCCGCCGGCGGCCTCCTGCTCGGTGCGCCATCGATAATAGCCCCCTTCGCGCCCCTGTTGATGGGTGCGATAGGTGGTCTGTTGGCCCTCCTGTTCTTTCGTCATGCGGCGGATATATAGAAACCAGTAGAGAAGAGCCCATACCCCCAGGTCGTCCAGCCACCCCAGGCCGACGATGAAATCGGGCAGAACGTCAAAAGGGAACAGGGTATAAATCAGACCGAGCACAATCAATAAAAGTCTCATGGGCATCCCGTCATATGGGCGAATTCTTCCTGAATCACCCGGTAGAGGTCATTGCCGATAGCCAGCCCCAGATCGATGAACCGGGGCCCGTAAATTCGGCCGGTACGGGAGCGGAAAGTCTCTTTGACGCGGGAGATCCGCTCCATCCCTTTGGGATATTTTTCAATGAATCGGGACAGCGGTATTTGTGCGGCGATCACCATTTTCCAGACGGTATCTGCGAAATTGTCGGGGCCCCACCGAAATTTATCGGCGTCGTAGAGGCAGTTCGAGACCAGCCGCCCTTCGGCGGTGTTGACCGGCACCCGGTCCTGAAACGCCTCGTGGTCTTGAATGGCCTGGCAGATATCGCCGATTTCATCCGGGCAAAGGGCATACGGCGCCAAAACCTTCCGGGCAAAACAGGCCCCTGCGGCGGCATGATCCGCCTCCATCCGCCGAATATCGTGGAGGAGTCCCGCGCACTGGACCACCCGAATGCGGTTTCGCAGGTACGCCTCGGAAAACCCGGCCCGCCGGCATTCGATGCAGATCAGTGCGCCGGCATCCAGGCTCACCTTGACGGCATGATCGAGGCCATGGCCCAGATCATTTCGAAGTTCACCCATAACCCATCGTCTGAGGTCCCGGACCACCGGGTCAAAATCGAAACAGTGTCTGGAAAGGGCGTTGGCTTCCGGATGGTCGATGTAAAAATCCGGGGAGGGATACCGGGAGACGATCTGGCGGGCGCACCCGCGGATGTTCAGGTATATCCGGGTTATATCTTCCGAAGGGCTCAATGGCGCCTGTCACCCGAAACAGACGGGGGCGATGATGATCCACCGCCCCCGGAAAACCTGCTGACTCGGGTCTGAGCGGAATCAGGAACCGAGGCGGGCCAGCTCAAACGGATATCCGCACACCTTCCACCGCCCGTTTTCCTTGACCAGAACCAGGTTGGCATCCACATGCCGGGTTTCGTCCTCTCCCTTCCAGAAGAAGGAACGAAGGGGCGTATTGGCTTCGCCGGTGACCCGAACGACGGCCGAATCACTGGTCTGCTCCAAGGTTTCGGTATCCCCGTGGTAGAACTTTTCCTTGACGAACATCCCCAGATCATACCCGCGGGCTTCGGCTTCCCGCCGGGCCTCGTAGATGTATTGGTCCACGATGTCGATGTTATCTGCCACACGGCTTTCGTCGCAGAACCGTTCCGCCAGGGTGTCTCGGTCATAGGTAAGATAGGCTTCGGTGAATTCAAGGGCCGCTTTGCTCGGGGAGTCTGCAATATCGGCAAAGACAAACATCACCTGAGCAAGAACACCGATCAGAAAAACCAGCCCCAACGAGATGACCATTTTGTACTTCGTCATTTGCCCGCTCTCCTTTCACACCTTCTTCTGAGAATCCAATTGAAATGACTATAAAAACCGATCCGTAGGTTATGAAAACCCAAGTATATTTCGAATCCCAGATACCATGGAACGGGAGATTATACAAGCGTAAAAACGGTCGAAGGGACGGCTTTCAATATTCGGGAATTCACTGCCGATCCTCGGAACAGATCGCATCCCATACCGCTTCCGGGTGTTTGGCGGCAACCTGCCGGATGAGTCCGCATCCAAAGAAGGATTTGTCCGAATCATAGACGAATCCGAGGAAGATTATCTCTACCCGGAATCCTATTTTGTGAGAATCGAACTCCCGGAAAAAGCCAGAGCCGCATTCAGCGCTGAATCAGGCCGATAGCAAAAAGCCCGGCGAAACCGATCTCGCCGGGCTTTCCCATACTGCCGAAAGGCCCGGGAATAACCGGACCCGGTCGAAACCGGCGGCGTTGAGGATGCGCTGGGCCTCGTACCCGCGCATGCTCATCTGCCAGAAAAAAATCCCATTTTAGAGAAGCTGGCTCAACCAGGAGGGACATGTTTTTTGAAAAAAACGCACCATATTTGAGTAGCTATATAAGAATTACTTAATGATTGACCTCATAAGATAGATCTGCTTTAAAGAAAAGAATCCATTATTCAAATCATCCCGTGCATACTATTTTTTCTCAATATTTGAAAAGGAAAAACATGAAAACCCATTTCATCATCCTGTTTTTATTTTTTTTACTCTTAAATAATAGCGCCTTCGGTTTGGAGATAGTCAGCACCTCTCCTCCACAAGCGCCTGTTCAAAAGATATATTTTCAGGATGCCCGGGAAACACAGAATGGTGAACTTTTTATGGCAGGAAATACGGATGGGGGGCATGGCGGAACCTATTGCCTATCTTATCAGCGGAAAAGAGGCGTCATTGTTCATTGGAATGGTGAAGAGTGGCGGGAAATGGCTATTCCGTTGGAAGATAATGATACAAAAATTCACTTTTACGCTCTTTGGGGGGATTCTGACCAGAACATATATGCGGTGGGGAAAGCTGTTTCGGAATCTGATATTTGCCGTGGAATAGATGATCCAAGATGCATCACAAAAGGAGCAATATATCATTTCAACGGAAACAAATGGGAACCGATGAAAAGCGGCGCCTTCCATCCTCTCTATGATATTGAAGGGAAAGGACCGAATGATATATTCGCCGTAGGAGAAGAGGGCACAATCGTCCATTATGACGGGCACTATTGGCATGTCATGGACAGTGGAACCGATGAAGACCTCTCCTTTATCAGCACAGCGCAAAACGGGGATCTCTTTGCGGTCAGCAGCCGGGGGACGATTTTTCTCTATGACGGATACCGCTGGCGCCGGTATCGGGAAGGGCCGTTTTGGGGCTCGGACAGCACGGAGGGATCTGTTTCCCTGATCCGTGGAGATTCGAAGGAAAATATCTGCGTCGAATGGAGTCACCGGGATTTTCACAATGGAAATCAGGTGGTTATAGACGGATATTATCATTACAACGGTCTCACCTGGGAGCATGCAGAAAGCTGTGAGTTTCAGGATAAGATCGAGTTTGAAAAAATCTACGATCAGGAATATCTCATCGAAAAGAATCGATTGAATGCGGTCTGGGGAATAAACGAAAATGATATTTTCACAGTCGGCGGAAACGGTATGATCCTTCATTATGACGGAACCGGATGGACTGAAACCTGGAGCCCGACTGAAGCGCATTTGAAAGATATCCACGGCAGTGGAAGAGAGAATCTCTACGCCGTTGGAGATGCCGGTACGATACTCTTTTATGATGGATTTACATGGCAGGAAATGTCAAGCGGGATTCTGGCGGATTTGAATGCGCTGTATGTGGCATCGGAAAATTTTGCGGTTGCCGTAGGCGATAACGGAGTAGTGCTGCAATATGACGGAAGCAATTGGTTTGAAGCGGATAC
The DNA here is from genome assembly GCA_011390315.1 of Desulfobacteraceae bacterium. GTDB lineage: Bacteria > Desulfobacterota > Desulfobacteria > Desulfobacterales > Desulfococcaceae > JAABSQ01. The sequence goes on along the minus strand of JAABSQ010000268.1, from coordinate 5,241 downwards.
GGATCTGGGTGATCAAAACCTGATTGACGTATGGGGCGTGTCGAAAAATGATATTTATGCGCTCGTTGAAAGAGACTGGAAAATACTTCATTATGATGGAGTTTCCTGGAATACGCTGCACATAAATAATCCTCAACCTGGTCGGGTCATCCCTTATCCTCATCGGATATGGGGAACCGATAGTGATCATTTTTATCTTTTAATAGATATGGAAGGAGACTGTTTCTACAATCATGTATATCGATTCGATGGCACGATAAGGGAAGTGATCACTTCAACCAACCATTTTAAGAAACCACAGTTTATGTTCCAGGTTCATTCCATGTGGGGAACATCTGCGGAAGAACTCATCTTTGCAGGTGAAAACGGTTCTGTGGCGGTGCTGGACAACCAGTTTAAGATGATCGCATCGGGAGATCTTTGTTGTACCTATATGAACCTTACCTCACACGATCAGCCGCTTTCCTACAATATCCGGGATGTTTGGGGAACGCCCGGCGGTGATCTTCACTTTGTCGGAGACAACCGAACTATATTGAAATGGTCCAGGCCGGACCGGACACCACCAAGAGTACTGGCGACTGACCCTGCTTCCGGTATGGATACGGCGTATCATGACCCGGTTGAAGGAATGAGTGTGAAAGTGAAAATCCTTTTTTCAGAGCCTGTCGACCCAGACACCCTTACCGATGAGAATATCCTGGTACTGGACAAGTTCGGAAATTTTTTGGAAGCCAGGAAAAAGATTATCACCCCCCGGGATATGGTTTTGGAATTAACTTATGAAGGTCTTATGTCTCCCCAGTCTGCTGATGGATCGGATAATCTTTATAGATTGGTTATTTCTTCCAGAATAAAAGATTTATACGGAAATCAAATGGCAGAAGATTTTGAATGGGCTTTTTCTCCCATGAAGCATATTAACACCCATCAGACATCGCAATCTCCGGATTTCCTGGCGAGGATTTATACCAGCGATCAGGGGATTATTGACGGTATATGGCATCTGGGAGGTGAGGACATGACGCCCCGGGGTGACCGTGTCCTGTGGGGTTATTTCTACAGTGATCCCGACATTGTTTCCTGGGGAAGCGCAAACAATCCGGATCTATTTGTGAAAATCTGGTTCGATGTGAACGAAGATGTGTACTTCAGTTATCTGCATGAGTCGGTGCCTCAAATTCAGGTGTATTCGGCGAACAGCACCGGAATGCGACATCCGACTGACGTGAGGCACAATGATGTCGCAACGCTGTCGAACAGGTATGTCGGTCATTATTATCTCCCGAGGATGGGAACCTCGAAAGCTGAATTTCAATCGGATTTTGGTGATCCAGCTCCGAATCTTCCGGCGAGGGGAAATCCGACAGGCTACCGCATTAAAAACGACCTGAGAATCGGAGCGATCATCCAGACCGAGGATCAAGGCCCCATCGAAGGAGTCTGGCGAAAGGGAGGCGAAGACAGAACCGCAAGAGGAGATCAAGTTGTCTGGGGGTATTTCTATGCCGATCCGAAAATAATGAACTGGGGCAGCTCTGAAAATCCGGATTTATTCGTAAAAATCTGGTTTGATGTCACAGGTTACATTGTGATCAATTATTTTCATGCTTCCATTCCCAATATTGAAGTCTATTCCGATTATCCCGGCAACGGTTCATACGACCAAAGAGGGACAACCACCAATCAGGATCGTTATATACGACATTTTTTTGTCCGATAAAGGAAAAATGCAGCACCGGCCATATTCTGATCTGAACACCTCCGTGAGAAACCGTTCAGTTGGTATTTGGAATTACACTTTTTAGAAGCCCGGCGAAACCAATCCGCCGGGCTAATCTGGACCCTATGGGAGTATGCCGATTGAACCGGCGTCATTACGGCACCAGCGATTCTTCAATATCACTCTGACTTCATCATCTTCACCTCGAACGGCCACCCCACGATGCCGCCCTCGATGAACCGGACCCGGTCGAAACCGGCGGCGTTGAGGATGCGCTGGGCCTCGTAGCCGCGCATGCTCACTTTGCAGAAGGCCAGGATGTCCTTGTCTTTGGGCAGTTCGTTCGCCTTGGATCGCAGCGCCCCCAGCGGGATGTGGACCACATCGTAGGGAAGCCGCATTTCCTCGAACTCCTGGGGGGTGCGCACGTCCAGCAGGACCACGTTGCCCGCTTCGATCAGGGCCTTGGACTCGAAGGGCGAAACGCCGTCGGCCAGCCCGTCCAGTTTGTTGGTCAGGACATGGGCGCAGGTGGCCAGTGGGTCCAGAGGCGGGCTGTAGGGCGGGGCATAGCCGAAATCGATGTTGGCGATATCGTCCAGGCCGCCCCCCAGCAGGATGACGCTGGCGGCCACATCCAGCCGCTTGGCTGCGTTGCCCATACCGGCCAGCTGCACCCCGAGAAGCTTCCGGTCCCGCTTGGAGGCGATCATTTTGATGACCAGGGGTCCGTGACCCGGATAATAGTGGGGCATATCGGGGCCGGCCCAGATGATCGTCTCATAGTTGAGATTGAGGGTTTTGGCCTGAAGTTCCGTCAAACCGGTGCGGGCCATGGTGAAGTCGAAGGCCTTGACGATGCCGGTCATGCCGATCCCGGCAAAAGGGGTGGGCTGTCCGGCGATGTGGTTGGCGATGACCCGGCCGTGCTTGTTGGCGGTGGAGCCCAGGGCCACGAACATCTCTCGACCGGCATACCCGCCGTAATAGTGGTTGACCACGCAGTCGCCGCCGGCATAGACATCCGGATCATTGGTCTGGCAGTATTCATTGATCAGGATGCCGCCCTTTTCGGCGCAGTTGATCCCCGCCTCCCGGGCCAGCTGATCGCTGGGGCGGGTCCCCACGGCGATCAGGGCCAGGTCGGCCTCGATGGTCTGCTGGTCGGTATTCACCCCTTCGACCTGTGTTTCGCCCCGAAGGGCGGTGACCCGCTCGCCCAATACCAGCTTCACCCCTTTTTTCCGCAGGTGCTTGGCCGCAAAGGTGGCCATGTCCTTGTCCAGAATGCCCGGCAGGATCTGATCGAACATCTCCACCACCGTCACATCCAGGCCCCGTTCCTTCAGGGCTTCGGCCATTTCGATGCCGATGAACCCGGCTCCCACCAGGACCGCTTTTTTGAGCCCCTGGGCCTCGATCTCCTTGACCAGGCTGTCGGCATGCCGGGGATGGGTCATGTACCAGGTGTTTTTGAGGTCGATGCCGGGGATGGGGGGTCGAAAAGGGTGCCCGCCCATGGCCAGAACCAGCTTGTCGTAGCCCATGTCCCGCTCCTCTCCGGAATCGAGATTTTTGACGTGGACCGTTTTGCTCTCCCGGTCGATCGCGAGGGCTTCGGTACGGGTGAGTACCTGAAAGCCCTTGGCTTTTTCAAAAAACATCGGGGTTCGCTCCACACCCACCGGGGTCTGGATCAACGTATTGACGTCGGAAAAAAGCCCTTCCACAAAATAGGGCAGACCGCAGGCCCCGTAGGAGATGATATCGTCTTTGTCGATGAGGGTCACCTCGGCTTCGGGTACCAGTCGTTTCAGGCGGCATGCCGCCTTGGGTCCGGTAGCAACCCCGCCGATCACCAGAACGCGTAATGGGGAAGTCATAATGTCGTCACTCCTTTTCTATTAATGGTTTGATTCATGTGAATGGATCGATTCATCGGCTGTCTTTTTCAGTATCCGGATACACCGATCCGGGGCCTCCTCTTCATACATCAGGCGATAGGACCCCGGAGGCAGAATTTTCACCAGATCCGACCGGGTTTCCGCGTCGCAGCCGCGGACATCCAGCACGTCTCCGGCCGCCATTTCCCTGAAAAACTGAGATATTTTCAACAGAGAAAAGGATGCGACCCCGCCCCTGAATTCCAGAATGTGAACCGATGGTTGTTTCAAAACCGCGCCTCCGTTTCGTTTACGGGATAAGGATTGCAAAGCGAGTGCCAATGCCTATGCAAGAACTGATGATCTGGGTTAACATCCGAATATGTTAATAATTTCTACCGGTATGAATCCGATCCGCCAAAACCATTGTCAAGAAGCTGTTAAAGTGTTAAACATACATGTCTTAACACTTGTTTAACCTTTAACAGGAGCGGGCCGGTGTTTGAACAGGAGCTGAACGACTACTGGAAAACGGTGGTGGACACCATTCAGGACGGCATCATGATCGTGGACCAGGGCGGAACCATCGTTTCGGTCAACCGGGCACTGACCGAAATGACCGGGTATGAGCAGGAAGAGATGATCGGAAAACCCTGCACCGTGCTCAACTGCGACACCTGCGAAATCGCCCGGGAGCGGAAAGGGGTCCACTGGTGCGTGCTGTTTAAAACCGGCTCCATGAAGATGCGCCGATGCACGTTTATACGAAAGGACGGGCGCGCCGTTCATGTACTCAAAAACGCCTCCCTCCTGAGAGACCGCAACGGCAAAGTCATGGGCGCTGTGGAGACCATGGCCGACATTTCGGAGCTAGTGGAAAAAGACACCCAGCTTGAAGCGTTTCGGCGCCAACTCAATGCCGAGGATGCCTTCCACGGCATTCGGGGCGCCTCACCGGCCATGAACCGGGTTTTCGATCTGATCGCCAATGCGGCCGTATCCGACGCACCGGTGATCCTCCTGGGGGAAAGCGGGGTGGGAAAGGAACCGGCGGCCCGGGCGATTCATGAGATCGCCGGTGAAACCGACCCGGAGCGGCTATCGACCCGGCCCTTTATCAAAGTCAACTGCGCGGCCCTCAACGAGTCCCTGCTGGAGAGCGAACTCTTCGGCCATGTGCGGGGCGCCTTTACCGGGGCGGTTAAAAGCCGTGAAGGCCGTTTCGAGGCGGCCCGGGGCGGGGATATCTTTCTGGATGAAATCGGGGACCTTCCCCTGTCCACCCAGGTCAAATTGCTGCGGGTGCTGGAGGAAAAGATCATTGAACGGGTGGGCGACAACCGACCGGTGCCGATCGATGTCCGGGTGATCTCCGCCACCAATCAGGACCTGAAGGCCCGGGTGAGGGAAGGCGCCTTTCGGGAGGACCTCTATTACCGAATCAACGTCATCCCCATTCGAATACCGCCCCTGCGGGAGCGGGTCGAGGACATTCCGCTGCTGGCCGACCACTTCATCGCCCGGTTCAACCGCATGCAGTCCAAGTCGGTCACCGGACTGCGGGCCGATGTGATGGGGCTGCTGATGGCCCATGACTGGCCCGGCAATGTTCGGGAACTGGAGAATGTCATCGAG